>NZ_JBLKKY010000056.1:0-29221 GCF_059438195.1 Paraconexibacter sp. | reverse complement strand
GACGACGGTCGGCTGATCGACTGTCGTCCGCAAGCCCGGTGACGCCGGTCAGCCCGCGCCTCCGCAGCCCGGGCAGATCCCCTCCGCCGCGCCCGGGCAGCAGCAGGCCCGGCCCCCGGCGCCCGCTCCCGCCTCGTCCGCCGCGGCGCCGACCGGCGGGGGCACCGGCGAGCTCGTCCTGCCCACGGGCGGGACCGCGGGCGCCGACGCGTTCCAGGACTCCGGCGAGACCGCCGTCCCGCTGCGCCGGGTGGCGGCAGGCGCCTCGCCGGCTCCGCAGTCCGTCCGCTCGCGCATGACCGGCGGCGGCGGAGGAGACGGAGACGGCGGCGACGGCGACGGCCCGAGCCGCGGGGGGATGCTCGCGGTCATCGGCGGCCTCGCCGCGGTGCTCATCGTCGGCGTCCTCGTCGCGACCCAGCTCCTCGGCGGCGACGACACGCCGCCGCCGCCGAACCAGATCGCGACGACCGCCCCGGGCGCCGAGGACACCGCTGCGACCGAGGAGCCCGCCGGGACGGAGACGGCCGAGGAGGCCCCCGTCACCCGCGCCGAGGTGACGGTCGCGGTCCTCAACGGCACGACCGTCGCCGGTCTCGCGCGGAGCGCCGCCACGCGCGTCGAGGAGTCGGGCTACCGGATCGGGGCGGTGCGCAACGCGGCGGACCAGACCCGGCAGGAGACGGTCGTCCAGTACATCGAGGGCTCCGAGGCCGCCGCCGAGGACGTCGCGGACCTCCTCGGCCTCGCGGGGACGGCGATCCAGCCGATCGACCCGGGGACGCGGGTCGTCGCAGGCGAGGACGCCGCCGTCGTCATCACGGTCGGCGCCGACCAGTCCCAGTAGCCGAGCTCTCCCGACCTCCCACGTTCCCGTGGCGTCATCCGGCTTCCTCGATCTTCCCGAGCG
The DNA here is from genome assembly GCF_059438195.1 of Paraconexibacter sp. NCBI lineage: Bacteria > Bacillati > Actinomycetota > Thermoleophilia > Solirubrobacterales > Paraconexibacteraceae > Paraconexibacter > Paraconexibacter sp. The sequence continues at coordinate 28,311 of NZ_JBLKKY010000056.1, read as the reverse complement.
CAGCGGCAAGCCGCGCGACACCGGCCTCACCTCCGTGCTCGACCGCGGGCTCGCCGCCCGGGAGGTCGACGCGCTCGTCGAGGTCGCGGGGGACAGCGTCGACCTCGTGAAGCTCGGCTGGGGGACGGCGCTCGTCACCGGCAACCTCGACGCGAAGCTCGGGCGCTACCGGGAGCACGGCATCCCGGTGACGTTCGGCGGGACGCTCACCGAGGCGGCGATCCGCGACGACCGGCTCGCCGCCTACGCGGCGTGGCTCCGCGAGCTCGGGATCACGCACATCGAGGTCTCCGACGGGACGATCGAGCTGGCGCCCGAGCGCAAGCACGAGATCATCCGGCAGCTCGTCGACGATGGGTTCACCGTGCTCAGCGAGGTCGGCAGCAAGGACGCCCAGGAGATCATGGCCCCCTACAGGTGGGTCGAGCTCATCGAGGCCGAGCTCGCGGCCGGGGCGTGGAAGGTCATCGCCGAGTCGCGCGAGTCCGGCACCGCCGGCATCTACCGGGCCGACGGCGAGGTGCGCATGGGCCTCATCGACGAGATCGCCCACGCGATCCCCGTCGAGCGGCTTCTCTTCGAGGCGCCCCAGAAGGACCAGCAGGTCTTCTTCCTGCAGCGCTTCGGGCACGAGGTGAACCTCGGGAACATCGCCCCCGGGGACGTCCTCTCGCTCGAGACCCTCCGGCTCGGCCTGCGGTCGGACACGATGCCCTCGGAGCCCACCCCGTGACGGTCGCGCTCGCCCGCCACGGGGAGACGGCGTTCAACAAGGACCTGCGGTTCCAGGGGCGCCTTCCCGTGCCGCTCAACGACCGCGGCCGCGAGCAGGCGGCCGAGCTCGCCGAGGTCGCCGCCGAGCGGGAGTGGTCGGCCCTCTACTGCTCGCCGCTGCAGCGCGCGCGGGAGACCGCCGAGATCGTCGGCGCGCGGCTCGGGCTCGAGCCCGTCCCCGACGAGCGCTTCGCCGAGACGGACACCGGCGACTGGACGAACCTCCTCCACGACGAGGTGAAGGAGCGCGACCCCGGCGGCTACGCGCACTACCTCCGCGCCGGCGCCGACTTCCGGTTCCCCGGCGGGGAGTCGCTCGTCGAGCAGACGGAGCGCGTCGTCGCCGGTCTCGAGGCGGTGCGGGGCGCGGGACGCCTCCCCGCGCTCGTCGTCTGCCACCGCGGCGTCATCCGGGTCGCGCTCTGCCACGCCCACGCGGAGGGGCTCGACCGCTTCATGGACATCGAGGTCCCGAACGGCTCGCTGGTGGACCTGTGAGCGGCGTCCGCCGGGCGGTCGTCGCGGCGTTCTCGCTCCTCGTCGTGGCGACGTTCGGCGCCTTCTTCGTCGCGCAGAGCCTCAAGGGCGGGCCCTCGATCCTCCAGCAGGTGACGGTCCGGCCCCTCTTCTCGCCCAACAGCGACAGCCGGCTGGACGAGGCGCGGTTCGCGTTCAAGACCCGCGAGGACGACGAGGTCCGGGTGGACGTCGTCGACGACGACGACGATCCGGTCGTGACGATCCTCGAGAAGCGCCTCGACGCCTACACGCCCACGCGCGTCACCTGGGACGGGCGGGACGAGGACGGCGCGGTCGCGCCCGACGGGCTCTACCGCTACCGCGTCACGCTCCGCGACCAGGGCCGGTCGATCATCGTCCCGCGCGCCTTCCGGCTCGACACGACGCCCCCGAGTCCGAGGATCCTCGGCATCGGCCCCGTCCAGAGCACCCGTCCGCAGCCGGAGTTCCTCCCGAGCCCGGAGGGCGAGCCGGCGCGCGTGAGCTTCCGGGCGCCCGGCAACCGCAAGCGGGTGCTCCTCTACAAGACGGGCCCGGGGAAGCTGCGTTTCGCGATGGCGCCCGTCGAGCTTCCCGACGCCGCCGACGAGTGGGAGTGGGACGGGACGGTCGGTGGCCGCCGGGTCTCGCCGGGGACCTATCTCGTCGTCGTCGAGAGCCGCGACCGCGCCGGGAACATCGGCACCTCCGTGCCGCTCGACGACGACGAGCTCCCGATCGCCGAGTACGGCGAGGGCTACGGCGGGAAGGGCGGCATCACGGTCCGCTACCTCGCCGTCCAGCCGCCGATCGAGCCGACGCGCGCGGGCGAGCGCGCGACGTTCGGGGTCGATGCGCGCCAGGAGCGCTACACCTGGAACCTGCGGCGGGTCGGCGGGCCTCCGCGCCCGATCCGCCGCGGGTCGGGGACGAGGCCGCTCCTGCGCATCCAGGCGCCCGCAGGGGAGGGCGGCGTCTACCTCCTGGAGGTCCGCACGCGTACCCGGCGGGTCCGCGTCCCGTGGGTCGTGCGCCCCGAGACGGTGCGGATCGGGACCCGCAAGGAGCCCGGTGGCGTCCTCGTCGTCCTCGCGATGGGGACCTGGCAGGGCCGCAACCCGGTCGACGACGACGGCGACGGCCTCGCCGACATGCTCGACCGGGGCCTCCCGGTCCGCCTCGAGCGCCCGCTCGTCGGCGACGGCACCGGCCTGCCGGTCGGGTTCGCCGAGCGGGAGGCGCCGCTCCTCGCCCAGCTCGACCGCCAGGGGCGCCGCTACGACGTGACGACCGACGTCGCGCTCGCCGCCGGCGTCGGCCCCCGCCCCGCCGACGGCTACGCCGGCGTCCTCCTCCCGGGCGACACGCGGTGGCTCGACCCGCGAGCGGCCCGGCGGCTGCGGGCCTTCGTGAAGGACGGCGGAGCGCTCGCGACGTTCGGGATCGACTCGCTGCGGCGCGAGGCCCGTCTCACGCCCGGCCGGCGCCTCATCGACCCGACCGTCCCCGCGCCGGCGGACCTCTTCGGCGCGGTCGTGCGGCCTCTCGACCGCGGTCCGGTGACGCTCACCGAGCTCACCGACGAGGCCGGGCTGTTCGAGGGGACCGACGGTGAGCTCCTCGCCGTCGAGCGCTACGAGGTGACCCGCGCGCTCGGCCCGGACGCGCGTCGGCTCAGCGCGGCGGTGACGCCCGAGGGGCGCTCCGTCATCCTCGTGACCCGCCTCGGGGACAGCGGCGGTCGGGTCGTCCGTCTCCCGCTCCCCGGGCTCCCGTCCCGGCTGTCCCGCGATCCCGAGCTCGCCCAGCTCGTGAGGAACACGTGGATTCTCCTGTCGCGCTGATCATCGTCTCGCTGCTCGCGGCCGGAGCGCTCGCGCTCCCGGCGGCCCGTGCCCGCGCGGTGTCGATGCTCGCGGCGCTCGCCCTCGCACCGGTCATCCTCGTCGCGCACATCTGGGACTCCGACCAGCTCGGGACGCTGCGCGACCGCCCGTCGCTCGCCGCGGTCGCGCTCGTCGCCGGCGCGGTCGTGCTCGTGCTCGCCGCGCGGCTCCTCCACCGCCGCCCCGAGCTCTTCCCGCTCGCGGTCGTCGCGGCGATCCCGTTCCGGGTGCCGATCTCGGCGGGCGGCTCGACGGCGAACCTCCTCCTGCCGCTCTACCTCGTCGTCGCGGCCGGGGCGCTCGCGTGGGCGGTCCCGAAGCTGCGCGCGGACCGGCCGCGGCACGGCGACCCGGAGGACGGGCGGCCCGGCCTCATCCCGCTCCTCCTCGCGGGCACGCTCGTCCTCTACGCGGCGCAGACGATCTCGTCGGCGGGCAGCGACGACGCGCTCGAGCAGATCGTCTTCTTCTACGTGCCGTTCGCGGCGCTCTTCGCCCTCCTCGCGCGCGTCGACTGGACGCCCGGGCTGCTGCGCCGCGTGCTCGTCGTCGCCGTCGCCCTCTCCGTCGTCCTCGTCGCGATCGGCGGCTACGAGTTCGCGACGCAGAAGCTGCTCCTCAACCCCGACCTCGTCGCCGAGGAGCAGTTCGAGGACTACTTCCGCGTCCAGTCGCTCTTCTTCGACCCGAACATCTACGGGCGCTTCCTCTCGATCGTCATGCTCGGCCTCGCCGCGGTGATGCTCTGGGCGCGTCGCCCGCGCGAGGTGTGGGTGACCGTCCTCGCGCTCGCGGTCCTGTGGGGCGGGCTCGTCCTCACGCTCTCGCAGTCGTCGTTCACGGGGCTCATCGCCGGCCTCGCGGTCCTCGCCGGGCTGCGATGGAGCCCGCGCATCGCCGCGGGAGCGGTCGCCGCCGTCGCGGTGGCGGGCGTCGTCGTCCTCCTCGCCGCGCCCGACGCGGTCAACGTCGACATCGGGGACTCCGAGAGCGCGGAGAACGCGACGAGCGGCCGCATCGACCTCATCGAGGGCGGCATCGAGCTCGCGTCCGACCGGCCGCTCCTCGGGTGGGGGAGCGGGTCCTTCTCCCGCGAGTACCGCCGGCAGGAGAAGGTGTCGAGCCGGCGGGCGCAGAGCGCGTCGCACACGATCCCCGTCACGGTCGCCGCCGAGCAGGGCGCCGCCGGCCTCCTCCTCTACCTCGCGCTCATCGGCGTCGCGCTGTGGACGCTCCTGCGCGGCGCGGCGCGGTCGGTCGCGCGCGCCGCGGTGGCGGCGGCGTTCGTCGCGGTCGTCGTCCACACGATGATCTACGCGGCGTTCCTCGAGGACCCGCTCGCCTGGGCGCTCCTCGCGGTGGGGTCGGCCCTCGCCGCCGCGGGGCCGGGGCGGCCCGCGGAAGACGAGACGCCCGATGCGCGTGCGGTCGCGACCGCCTGAGCAGCAGGTCGAGCTCGCGGCGCTCGTCGCGCTCGCGGTCGCCGCCCTCGTCGCGGCGCTCGTCGTCCCGACGTACCCGAACTACGACAGCTACTACGCGCTCGTCTGGGGGCGCGAGCTCCTCGACGGCGACCTGCCGAGCTTCGAGGCCTACGCCACGCCGACGCAGCACCCGCTGTGGAACGTCGTCGGCGCGCTCTACGCAGCTCTCGTGGGCGACGCCGCGGACCGCGCGATCGTCGTCCTCTGCGCGCTCGCGCACGTCGCCCTCGTGGCGGGGACCTACCGGCTCGGCACGCTCATCGCGAACCGCGCGGTCGGCCTCGTCGCCGCCCTGCTCGTCGGCTCGTCGTTCGCCTTCCTCCTCTTCGCGGCGCGCGGCTACCTCGACGTCCCGTTCCTCGCGCTGGTGGTGTGGGCCGCGGCCCTGGAAGTGGCCGCAAGCCGCCCCCCTCCCACCGCCGAACCGGATTCCTGCGGCGCTATCACGCCCCAGGAATCCGGTTCGGCGCCGCGGCCCGGGCTGTCGATGGCGCTGCTCGCGCTCGCCGGGCTGCTGCGGCCCGAGGCGTGGGTGCTCGCCGGGCTGCTCTGGCTGTGGCACGCGTCGGGACGGCTCGGCCGCGACGAGCCGGGTCTCCGACCGGGGCTCCTCGCCGGGGTCCTCGTCGCGCCGGTGCTCTGGACCCTGAGCGACCTCGCCGTCACCGGCGATCCGCTCTACTCGCTCAACTCGACGAGCGCGCTCGCCGAGACGCTCGGCCGCGACCGCGGCATCGGCGAGGTGCCGAGCGCGTTCGTCGAGTTCCTCGCCGACACGGCGCGCCCGCCGGTCGCCGCCGCGGCGCTCCTCGGGGTCCTCGTCGCGTGGCGGCTGCGCGACCGCCTCCGCGGCCTCCCCGTCCTCGCCGCGCTCTTCGGCGCGGGGGCGATCACCTTCGTCGGGGTCGGCGTCGCCGGCCTCTCGATCCTCCCGCGCTACCTCACGGTCCCCGTCGTCGCGCTCTGCCTCCTCGCGGCCCTCGCGGTCGCGGGGTGGACGCTCCTCGCCGACGACGATCCTCGGCGGCGACCGTGGATGCTCGCGGCCGCGGCCGCCGCCGTCCTCGGCGCGGCGGGCATGGCGATCGTGAAGAGCGACGCTCCGTCCCGCTTCGCGACCGAGCTGCGCTACCTGCGCGAGGTCCACGAGAACCTCGAGGACGTCCTCTCCGACCCTCAGGTCGTCGCGGCGCGCACGTGCGGACCGGTCTCCCTGCCGAACTACCGCCTCGTGCCCGACACGCGCTGGGTGCTCGACGTCGGCGAGGACGACGTCGTCTCGCGCTCCGACCCGCTCGTCCCCCCGGCGGCGTCGGTGGCCGGCGTCGCGCTCGTCGCCGTCGGCGAGAAGAACGTCCGGCGCATCGGCCGCGCCGACGGCACGCCGCGCACGACGAACCGCCCGCCCGAGGGCTTCGTCCTCGTCGCGGAGAACGACACCTTCGAGGCCTGGGCCGCCTGCCCGTGACACCCCCGGGACCGTGAGTGTCGATCTGCCCACCGGCGACGGGGGCAGATCGACACTCACGCGATTCCGAGGGACCCCAGGCGCTCCCAGAGCGGGGCGTTCACCTTGCGCGCCGTCTCGCCGAGCGCCCACTCGCGCAAGGCCGTGTCGGGACGATCGCGAGCCCCCGCCGCGTCGCGGAGCGCCGCCGCCATCGCGTCGGCGTCGTCGCACCGCACGACCGCGCGCTCCCACGTGAGGACACCCGCGAGCATCGGCGTGACCGTGCGGCGGCCGAGCTTCGCCGCCTTCAGGATCCGGTACGGGAGGCCCGCGTCGTTGAACGGCTCGACGCGGAACGGCAGGACGCCGACGTCGCTCGCGCGCAGCAGCGTCGCGGTCTCGTCGTCAGAGCGGCGCCCCAGCCACACGCACTGCGGGCTGTCGCGGCACCACGCGAAGTCGTCGTCCCCCGGCATCTCGTCGTCGTGGCGCTCGCCGACGAGGAGGAGGACGAGCCCAGGGACGCGCTCGCAGATCCCGCGGACGAGCGACCAGTCCACGCGCCGGCCGAGATGCCCGAGCGAGAGCGCGACGACGTCCGCTCCATCGAGGGCCTCGGCCGCCGCGCGGTCGACCGCCGCGACCTCCGCGCGGGTCGCAGGAGCCGGGTCCGGCGCGGGGAAGTCGCCGGCCGGCAGGCCGACGAGCACCGCCTCGCGGCCGGCCTCCCGCTCGAGCTCGACGAGCCGCGTGCTCGCGCAGAAGGTGAGCGCGCTCGCCGTCGCGGCGCGGGTGTGCAGCGCCGCGAGCCGCGCACGGCGAGCCGGCCCGGCGTCGTAGGCCTCCTCGTAGCGGTCCCAGCGCGCGTACCAGAGCTCGGCGCCGGTCACCCGCACGACCTCCCGGGCGAGCGGCTCCTGGACCGGGTGGAAGAGGACGACGACGCCGACCGGCGCGCCGTCGTGCGCGCGCCTCGTCCGCCGCACGAGCCGGCGGGCCTCTCCGCGGGCGACGGCGTCCCCCACGATCGCGGGCAGCCGCGCGAGCGCACCCGCGGGAAGCCTCGTGGGCGGAGCCGCGACGACGCGCGGCGCGGAGAGGAGGTCCTCGGCCTGCTCGCGGAGGATGAAGCCGTCGAGTCCGCGCGGGAGCAGGAGCAGGCAGAGCGGGGAGGTCTCCGGCACGACGAGCAACGATACGGTGCGCGCCGTGACCGGCTACCTCAAGCGCCTCGTCGCCTCGGGGGCTGCGTACCAGGCCGCCGGTCTCCTCGCCTCGCTGCTCGCCCTCTTCACGCTCCCGCTCTACACGCGGTCGCTCTCGACGGAGGACTACGGCTACGCCGAGACGCTGCTCGTCTTCGTCATCCTCGGCTCGATCCTGCTGCGGGCGGGAATCGGCGAGGCCCTCGTCCGCTTCTGGTTCGACGACGAGGACGAGGAGCGGCGGCTCGCTCTCGCCCGCGCCGGGACGGGCGTCGTCGCCACCGGGACGACGGCCGTGCTCGCCGTCGGCCTCGTGTTCGCCGGGCCGCTCTCGGACGTCGTGCTCGGCACGCGCGACGCCGGGCTCATGGCCGCGGGGCTCCTCGGCCTCTGGGCGTTCACGAACCTCGAGGTCGCCTACGCGCTCCTCCGCGTCGAGGAGCGGCGTCGTGACTACCTCGTCGCCTCGCTCACGAACGTCCTCGTCACGGTCGCCCTCACGGTCCTCCTCGTCGTCGTCCTCGACGCGGGCGCGACCGGGTACGTCATCGGCAACTACGCCGCGACGACGGCCGTCCTCTTCGGCGTGTGGCTCCTCCTGCGCGACCGCGTCCGTCTCGTGCCGCCGCGCGGCACCCGCGAGCGGCTCGCCGCGCCCCTGCGCTTCGGCCTCCCGCTCATCCCCGCCGAGGCGACCGTCTTCCTCCTCAACGTCGTCGACCGCGCGTACCTCCTGCGCGTCGAGTCGCCCGCCGCCGCCGGCGTGTACGCCGTCGCCGTGAAGCTCGCGACGGCGATCATCGTCGTCGTCCGCGCGTTCCAGGCCGCGTGGCCGCCGCTCGCCTACTCGGTCGCGGACCACGACGAGGCCGGCCGCGTCTACGCGATGGTGACGCGCGCCTACGTCCTCCTCACCGGAGTGAGCGTCGTCGCGCTCGCACTCCTCTCGCGGCAGGTCGTGGACCTCCTCGCCGGCCCCGACTTCGCCGCTGCGCACGAGGCGCTCCCGTGGCTCGCCCTCGGCTGGGCGCTCTACGGGCTCAACCTCGTCCTCGTCACCGTCGCGGGGCGGGCGAAGGTGACGACGCGCAACCTCACCGCCGCGCTCGTCGGCCTCGTCCTCAACGTCGCCGCGCTCGTGCTCCTCGTCCCGTCCCTGGGGGTCGCGGGGGCCGGCATCGCCCTCTGCGTCGCCTACGTCGGGATGATCGTCGTGCTCCACCTCCTCACCCGGCGGCTCTTCGCGGTGCCCTTCGAGTGGGGCCTCCTCGCACGCGCGGTCGTCGCGCTCGCGGCGGTCGCCGTGGTGGGCGAGATCGTGTTGCCGGAGGACGGCGTCGCCGGCTGGCTGACGCGTCTCGCCGCGGCCGCTGCGGCGCCCGTGGCGCTCCTCGCGGTCGGCGCGGTGCGCCCGGCCGAGGTGCGGCGGCTGCGGGCGCTGCGCGGCGGAAGCTGACGCGACCGACCGCGCTCGCCGGGGGACGTCACCGCTCCGCCGGCCTCTTACCCGACTTGAGCCTTTCTTTTCGGGGTCGGCGGGTGTACGATCCCGCGGCTCAACGGACCAGTCGGTGGTCCGGTGGGGACAAGTGCATATTCGAGGGGGGAACCTCGTGTCCAGTATTGCTTCTCGTGCCATGCGTGGCGCGGGTGTCGTGGCGGCGATCGCCGCCGGTGCCGTCGCCGTGCCGTCGACCGCGACGGCGGTGCGGTCGCACGGGAGCGCTGACGAGCGGCCCTCCTTCGACAGCCGGGCCGGGAAGCCGGCGCCGGTGTCGAAACGTGAGCAGGCGGCACGCGATCGCGCGGCCGATCGGCTCGGGGAGGTCTCGGCGGTCGAGACCGACCGGACGACCGGTGGGGTGAGGTTCCTCGCGAAGGTCAACGGCACGCTCACCGGCCCGAGCGACGGCTCGCCGGAGCAGATCGTGCTCGACTACGTGCGCGGAAACGGCGCGCTCTTCGGCCTCGACGGCGACGACGTCGCGGCGCTCGTGCAGAACGAGGACGCGACGACCCCCGACGGGATCGCGCACGTCGGGTTCGCCCAGGTCACGGGCGGCATCCCGAGCTTCGGCAGCGGCATCCGCGGCCATGTCGACTCGAAGGGCCGTCTGCTGGCGATCACCGGTGGCGCGCAGCCCGATCTCGAGGTCGCCTCCACGACCCCCGGCATCGGCGCCGACGCCGCGCTCGCGAAGGCGCGCGCCGACGCGCGTGGATCGGGTCTCGGCGCGGCGTCGCAGCAGGCGTCCGGCCCGGAGCGGCGCACGGAGTTCGCGACCGGTGAGCGCGCCTCGCTCGTCGCGTTCCCGACCGGCGACGGCGCGCGCCTCGCGTGGCAGGTCGAGGTCGACGGCGCCGACCCGTTCACCTACACGACCGTCATCGACGCGCAGAACGGCGACGTCCTCTTCCGCGACGGCCGCACCGAGTTCGCCTCCGGCGGCGCCGTCTTCCAGCGCTATCCCGGCGCGACGCCCGCCAACGGCGGCAACGCGGCCAACGTCGAGATCGACCCGCCCGGCCAGAACTGGCTGAGCGACACCGCCTCGAGCACGCGTCTCGCCGGTCAGAACACGCACGCCTACGCTGATCGTGACAACAGCAACACCGCGGGGGCCGGCGAGAACATCGCGCAGTCGGGCGGCGGGAACTGGATCTTCACGCAGACGCTCTTCCCCGGCGCGTCGCCGTGCCCGCCTGCCGGGTGCACGTGGGACAGCGCCAACGCCGCGACCGAGGCGACGAACCGGTCGCAGTCGGTGACGAACCTCTTCTACCACGTCAACAAGTTCCACGACTACATGCGCGACTCGGCGATCGGGTTCGACGCCGCGTCGGGCAACTTCGAGAACGTCGACCGCGTCCTCGCCGAGGGCAACGACGGCGGCGGCACCAACAACGCGAACTTCAACACGCCGGCCGACGGCACCTCCGGCCGGATGCAGATGTACCTCTGGACGACGCGTGACGTCACGGGCAACGACGACGCGGGGATCATCTACCACGAGTTCGCCCACGGCCTCTCCAACAGGCTCGTCGGCGGGCCCGCGAACGCGAGCGCGCTCACGGCGGACCAGGCGCGCGGCATGGGCGAGGGCTGGTCGGACTGGTACGGCCTCGACTTCCTCTCCGCCCAGGGCTTCCTCGTCGACACGGCGACCGTCGGTGACGTCGTCACCGGCGACTACCCGATCGGCCCGGGCGGCATCCGCACGCAGGGGACGGACTGTCGCGTCAGCGACACGGCGGCGCCCGCCTGCCCGTCGGTGAACGGCAGCGGGACCGGCGGCTTCACGTACGGCGACCTGCCCGGCCGCGCCGTCCCGCACGGCGTCGGCGAGGTCTGGGGCCAGACGCTGTGGGACCTCCGCCGGGCGATCGCGGCGCGCGACGGCAACCCCGCGCAGAGCGCCGCCGAGCAGGCGCAGGTCCTGCGCATCGTCACGGGCGGCATGCGCCTCGCACCGGTGGACCCGACGTTCCTCGAGATGCGCGACGCGATCCTCGCCCAGATCGCCGCGACCGACCTCGATCTCTACGGGACGACGTGGGAGGTCTTCCGCACCCGCGGCATGGGCTTCAGCGCGACGTCGCCGGCCAACGGTGACAACGCCGGCGTGGTCGAGGCGTTCGACGGGCCGACCGGCCTCGCCGGGCGCAACACCACCGTGACCGACTCCCTCGCCGCCGGCGGCGACGGCGACGGCATCCTCGAGCCCGGGGAGACCTTCGGGCTGACGCAGCAGGTGCAGAACCTGGGGCTCACCCCGGTGTCGGACGTCAACGGGACCCTCTCGTCGGCCAACCCCGGCGTGTCGATCCAGCAGGCGACCTCCGGGTGGCCCACGATCGGCTCCGGGGCGATCGCCGACAACTCGACGCTCTTCCGCGCCACCGCACCAGGCGGCGCCTGCACGACGACCGACCTCGGGCTCACGCTCGACGTCACGTCGTCCACCGGCAACCTGTCCCTGCCGCTCGCCGTGAGCTCGCGCGGCACGCCGGATCCCGACGTGAGCGGGCCCGCCCGCAACCATGCGCCGGCTCTCGCGATCCCGGACAACAACCCGGCCGGGGTGTCGAGCGACCTCGTCGTCGCGGCGGGCGGGACCATCACCGATCTCAACGTGCGGATCGAGAAGCTCACGCACACGTGGATCGGCGATCTCAAGCTTGTCCTCACGCACGTCGACACGGGCACGTCCGTGACGATCATCGACAGGCCCGGGGTCCCGGCGTCGACCTTCGGGACGAGCGTCAACGACCTGCTGAGCACGGTGCTCGACGACGAGGGCGACAGCCCGGTCGAGAACGTCGCGACGGCCGGGTTCACGGGCCGGTGGACGCCGAACCAGTCGCTCTCGGCCTTCGACGGCGAGAGCCTCGTGGGCACGTGGCGCCTCACGGTGTCGGACAACTTCGTCGGCGATACCGGCGCCCTGCACGACTGGAACCTCAACACGAGCCCGCCGGACTGCACGGTCTCGCGCCCCGTTGCGTCGACATCGGCCCCGGCCGCGCTGAGCCCGACGGCGGCGACGCTCGCCGGGCAGGTCGGCCGCGGCCCGGGCTCGGTCCCGACCGAGTACCGGTTCGCGTACGGGTCGAGCCCGTCGCTCGGCGCGACGACCGCTCCGGCGGCGGTGCCGACCGACGGGGCCGGCCCTGCGGCGGAGACGATCACGGGCCTCGCGCCTCTGACGACCTACTACTACCGCGTGGAGACGCTGCGCAGTGGGTCGGTCGCAGTCGTCGGCGACACGATCCCGTTCACGACGCCCGCGCCCCCGGCGCCGCCGGTGCCGCCGGTCGCGCCGCCGACGGGCGGGGCGTCGCTGCTGCCGATCACCGTCAAGGATCCCGCGAAGCTGCGGGTCCGTCGGGCGGGGGCGCGGGACGGCCGTCTCGATGTCCTCGCGGAGATCACCAAGCGCGCGTCGGGTGAGCTGAAGGTCGAGTTCCTCAGCGGCGGCCGGACGTACAAGTTCACCCAGGACATCCCGAAGGACGGCGTGGTGAAGATCGACCGCAAGCTGCCGTCGAAGATGCGGCGCGCGCGGTCGGGGATCCTCGAGATCGACTACGCGGGCAACGAGCGGGTGCGCTCGGACCACGTCCGGGTGCGAGCCGCCGACGGCAAGGCGCTCCTGAAGCGGACGGAGACGTCGCTGAAGAACGGCTTGCTGAAGGTCGGCGGGACGATCAGCTCGCGGGCTCGTGGTGTCGTACGGATCCGCTACGACTACGTCGAGGCGGACGGCTCGGTGAAGTCCATGGATCTCCGCGCGAAGATCTCGAAGGGCAAGTGGTCGATGAGCGAGAAGCTCACCGGGGCGTCGGCCGCCGGCGGGTTCCTCTCGATCCAGTTCACGGGGTACCTGCCGGCGAAGATGCGCGGCGAGCAGACCTCGAAGGCCGTGCCCTGAGCGGACGGTCCGGGGCGCGCGCTCTCGGCGCCGCCCCGGACCGCCGGTGACGCGTCGCGCCGCGGGTGAGCGAGAACTCAGATCGGGCCCCTCTTCGGCACGGTGTGAGTTCTCGGCCCGCGGGCTGCCCGCCGGCCGGGCTCACCGGCCCGGAGGGGCCTCACCGTCGCACCGGAAGCCGGTGCAGATTTCCGGGAAATCGGATTGTGGGCGGGCGGGCCGTCGGTTAGCGTGCGGCGGGAAGAGGGCGGACGGGCAAGGGGTGCCCGTCGGTCCAGCATCCGAGAGCCCCCTTCGGAGGTCCCTCCGTGTCCAGCACAACGCGGCGGCCGCTGCCTGCGGCCGTCCTCGCCGGCATGGCTGCCGGCGCGCTCGCGCTCGCCGCGTCGCCCGCGCACGCGGCGTTCCCGCCAGGGAACATCGAGCCGAGCAGGCTCACCGTCCTCGACTCCTTCGACGTCGGCGGCGACGGCGACGGGACCGTCGAGCCCGGCGAGCCGTTCGGGCTCCGCCAGGAGATCGAGAACGTCGGCCCGTCGACGCTCACCGGGATCGTCGGCGCGCTCAACTCGTCCGTCGGTGACGTGGCGATCACCCAGTCGGCCTCCTCATGGCCCGACATCGGCCCGGGCCCCGGCGCCTTCAGCGTCAACACGGATCTCTTCCGGGCCGTCGCGCCGGCGGACCCGGCGTGCGGCGAGACGCCGCTCGGCCTCAGCATCCACGTCACGACGTCCGAGGGCGCGCAGACCATCCCGCTCGACGTCACGGGGAAGGGCGCCGTGACGCCCGGGCCGACGCAGAGCCACACGACCGCTCCCCTCTCGATCCCCGACAACGACGCGACCGGCGTCGCCAGCGAGCTCGTCGTCCCCTCCGGCGGGACGATCACCGACCTCAACGTCCGCATCGACGAGCTGCGACACACCTGGATCGCCGATCTCGTCATCTCGCTCGAGCACGTCGACACCGGCACGGTCGTCGTCCTCACGAGCGAGGACGCGGGCAGCGAGGACGACCTCCTCGGCACGATCTTCGACGACGAGGCCGCCGATGCGTTCGGCGACGTGCGATCGGACGGCATGACCGGGCGCTGGCGCCCGAGCGAGCCGCTCTCCGCCTTCGACGGGCTCGGCCTCGCCGGCACCTGGCGTCTCACGGTCGCCGATGTCGCCCTCGGCGACACCGGCACGCTCCACCGCTGGGGCCTCGACACGGAAGATCCCGACTGCACGATCTCCCGCCCCGTCGCGACGACGAGCGCGGCGACCGGAGTGACGAGCACCGCGGCGACGCTCACGGGCGAGGCCGGCCGCGGGCCGGGGTCGAAGGCGACCGAGGTGCGCTTCGCCTACGGGACGACGCCCGGGCTCGGCACGACGACGGCTCCTGGACCGGTGACGACCGACGCGCCCGGGCCGGCGTCGGCGGCCCTGTCCGGCCTGCAGCCCGAGACGACCTACCACTACCGCGTGGAGACCGTGCGCGACGGTCTCCTCGCGGTCCCGGGCGAGACGACGACGTTCACGACGCCCGCTGCGCCGTCGTCGCCGCCGCCGGACGACGGCGGGGGCACCACGACGCCGGCCCCGCCGGCGACCACGACGCCCCCGCCCCCGCCCCCGCCCGCGCCGGTGGTCCCGTTCGTGCCGCCCGCGCCGGTCGGCGGCACCGCCGTCGCGCCGGTCGTGAAGGCCCCCGCGAAGCTGCGGGTGCGGCGTGCCGGGGCGCGTGACGGACGTCTCGACGTGCTCGCGGAGATCACGAAGCGGGCGACGGGTGAGCTGAAGGTGGAGTTCGTGAGCGGCGGCGAGACGTGGCGGTTCACGGAGGACATCCCGAAGGACGGGGTCGTGAAGATCGATCGCCGCCTGCCGTCGGAGATGCGCAAGGCGCGGAGCGGGATCCTCGAGATCTCCTACGCGGGCAACGACCTGGTGCGGCCGGACGACGTGCGGGTGCGGGCGGCGGACGTGAAGGCGCGCCTCGTGCGGAAGGCGGCGTCCTTGAAGAACGGCGTTCTGACGGTCGCGGGCACGATCAGCGAGAAGGCGCGCGGCGTCGTGCGGGTCCGTTACGACTACGTCGAGGCGGACGGGACGGTGCGGTCGCTGCGGCTGCGGGCGAAGATCCGCGACGGTGAGTGGGAGCTCGAGGAGAAGCTGACCGGTGCGGCGGCCGCCGGCGGCTTCCTGTCGATCCAGTTCACCGGCTACCTCGAGGAGGACATGCGCGGCGAGCAGACCTCGAAGGCGGTGCCCTGATCAGCCCGTGAGGCGGTCGAGCGCGCGGTTGTGCGCCTCGGCCGCCTCGCGCAGGCCCTCGCCGCGACCCGGTCGCAGCGTCGCGCGGACATGGGCGAGGTAGCGCCGCGCGTCGTGACCGGGGAGGACGAGCGCCGCGAGCGCCCGGAGCGCGTACGGCCAGGCCGTGAGGACGCGGACGGCGAGCGCGGTGACGCGGCCGTGGTGCAGCCGCAGGTAGAGATCCCGGTTGCGCGCCATCTCGACGATGCGGCGCTCGGGGACCGCGCCCGTCGAGAGCTGCTCGTGGTGCACGCACACCGCGCCGGGGACGTGGATCGCGTGCCAGCCGGCGTCGGCGAGGCGCTTGCAGAAGTCCACCTCGTCGCTGTAGACGAAGAAGCGCTCGTCGAGGAAGCCGACGGCACGGGCCGCGTCGGTGCGGACGAGCAGGCACGCGGACTGCGCCCAGTCGACGCGACGCACGCCGTCGCCGCGACTCTGGACGACGAGCCGGCGGTGGAGGAGCAGCGCCGAGGCGAGCGCCGTCGCGAGGCCCGGGAAGCGCCACGCCGACGGCTGCGGCGCTCCGTCGGGCCGCACGAGCGTCGCTCCCGCGACCGCCGCGCGCGGATCGGAGTCGAGGGCGTCGACGAGCGCCCGCACCGCACCCGGCCGCAGCTCGGAGTCCTCGTTGAGGAGGAGCGCATGGCGACCGCGGGCCCGCGCGAGGAGCGCGCTGTCGTTCTCCGCCTTCCCGCGCCGGCGGTCGAGCGCGACCACCTCGTCGGGGACCGGGTGGGCCCGCGCGACGTCCGCGGAGCCGTCGTCGCTCGCGTTGTCGAGCACGAGCACCTCGGCGCGCACTCCGTCCTGCGCGCGCTCGCGGTCGAGCTCGCGGCCGATCGCGTCGAGGCAGTCGGCGAGGACCTCGCGGCCGTTCGTGCAGACGACGCAGAAGGTGACGTCGACGGGCGGCTCGGACGGCGGCATCGCCGAGCACGATAATCGCGCTCGTGCGCGTCCACGTCGCCGACCCCTCCGCCTTCACGCCGCCCTACGACCACGCGCTCTGCGAGGCGCTCGCCGCGCGCGGACTCGACGTCGTCCTCGAGACGAGCCCGTTCGGCTTCGGCGACGTCCCGCGAGGAGAGGGGTACGAGGTGCGCGAGCGCTTCTACCGCTGGCAGCCGGGCGCCTCGGGGTCGCGACGACGCGTCGCGGCGAAGCTCGCGCAGCACGTCCCGGGGATGGCGGGACTCGCACGGCGTGCCCGGCGCGAGGGCGCCGACGTCCTCCACCTCCAGTGGGCCGCCGTGCAGTACCTCGACCCGTTCCTGCTCCCACGGGACCTCCCCGTCGTGCTCACCGCCCACGACGTCCTCCCACGCGAGCCGCGGTTCGGTCAGCAGGGCGCGCAGCGCCGTCTCTACCACCGGGTCGACGCGGTCGTCGCCCACAGCGCCCACGGTCGCGACCGGCTCGTGGAGGAGGTCGGGCTCGACACCGCCAAGGTGCGGGTGATCCCGCACGGCGCGTTCACGCACCTCGCCCCCCTCCTCGACCGCGACGGCCCGTCCGCGCGGCTTCCGCACGAGCTCGCCGAGGCGCCGGGGACGAGCGACCCCGAGGCGCCCGTCGTCCTCTTCTTCGGGCTGCTGCGCCCCTACAAGGGCGTCGACGTGCTCCTCGACGCATGGGCGCAGCTGCGCCGGGCGGGCACGCCGGACGGGGCGGAGCTGTGGATCGCCGGGATGCCGCGCATGCCGACCGGCGCCCTCCACGCCGCCGCGGAGCGCGCCGGCGGCGTGCGTCGCGTCGAGCGCTTCGTCACCGACGCCGAGGCCGCCGCGCTCCTCGCGCGCGCGGACCTCGTCGTGCTGCCGTACCGCGACATCGAGCAGTCGGGCGTCCTCTACAGCGCGCTCGGTCTCGGCCGTCCGCTCGTCCTCAGCGCGGTCGGAGGCTTCCCCGAGGTCGCCGCGCACGGGGCCGCGGCGCTCGTGCCGCCGGGCGACGTCGGCGCGCTCGCCCAGCAGATGGGCCGCCTCCTCGGCGACCGCCCCGCGCGCGAGCGGCTCGCCGAGCGCGCCGCGGAGGTCGCGCACGCCGAGTACTCGTGGGAGCACGTCGCCGCCTCCCACGAGGACCTTTACCGCTCGCTGCGCTGACCCGCCGCGCGGGCGGCGCAGCCGGGGGGTACGAATCCAACGCGCGTTGAATTCGCTCCCATATAGGGGGCGAATCGAACGCGCGTTGAATTCGTACCCCGGTGCCTCGTTCGATTCGCACCCGCCGCCGGGGCGCACGCGGCGGCGCGGCGCGCGAGAATGCCCGCCGTGCGCAGGCTCGCCGCCACGACGACGCTGCTCACCGGCGGGCTCGTCGTCTTCGCCCAGGTGGGCTATCCGCTCACACTCGCGCTCCGGGAGCGCCTCCGGGGACGGGGCGGCGACGACGCGACGCCGGCCCCCGCGGACGAGGACCTGCCCTCCGTGTCGCTCGTCATCGCCGCGCACCGCGAGGCGGAGGTCATCGCCGACAAGGTCCGCAACGCCCTCGCCCTCGACTACCCGCGCGACCGGCTCGAGGTCGTCGTCTCCTGCGACGGCTCGCCGGACGAGACGCCGCGCCTCGCGCGCGAAGCCGGCGCGGACGTCGTCCTCGAGAACCCGCGCGGCGGGAAGATCCGCGCGCAGGACGCCGCGGTGGCGCGCTCGCGCGCGGACGTCGTCGCCTTCTCCGACGCCAACGCGATGTGGGAGCCCGACGCGCTGCGCCGGCTCGTCGCCGCCTTCGCCGACCCCTCGGTCGGCTACGCGTGCGGCCGCGTCACGTTCCTCTCGGCGGACGGCGGCACGAACCAGGAGGGCGCCTACTGGCGCTACGAGATGTGGCTGCGCGGCATGGAGTCGCGGCTGCACTCCGTCACCGCCGGCAACGGCGCGATCTACGCGACGCGGCGCGAGGCGTACGTCGTCGTCGACCCCGTGATGGGCCACGACCTCACGTTCCCGTTCACGTTCGTCCAGAACGGCTGGCGGGCCGTCGACGCGCAGGACGCGCGAGCGACCGAGCGGATGGTCCCCTCGGTCGAGGGCGAGTCGGCCCGCAAGCGCCGCATGATGAGCCACGCGTGGGCGATCGTCCTCCGCGGCGGCCTCCTGCGCCTCGACCGCTATCCGCCCGCCTACGCCTACGCGATCGTCGGGCATCGCGTCCTGCGCTATGCGTCGCCCTTCCTCCATCTCGCCGCCCTCGCGGCGAACGCCGCGTGGACGCTGCAGCCGCGCGCGCCGGCTGCCCGCGCCGCACGCGCCGCGCTCGCCGCCCAGCTCGCCCTCCTCGGCGCCGCCGCGGCCGGGGCCCGCGTCCGCTCCCGCCCGCTCCTCCTCGCGCGCTACTACGTCCTCACCACCGCCTCGATCGCCCTCGGCCTCGCCGACCACCTCCGCCACGGCACCGAGGCCGGCTGGTCGCCTCCGGAGGGGACCCGCTGATGCGTGAGCCGTTCCGCCGCCTCTTCGACGTCGTCGTCGCCGGGACCGCGCTCCTCGTCGCCGCGCCGGTCCTCGCCGTCGCGATGCTCGCGGTCCGGCTCGAGACGCCGGGAGGCGCGATCTACCGCCAGCGCCGCGTCGGCCAGCACGGCCGCGAGTTCGACGTCCTCAAGCTGCGGACGATGGTGCAGGGCGCGGAGCACATCGGCGCGGGGCTCGCGGTGAACGCGGGCGATGCGCGGATCACGAGGGTCGGCGAGCTGCTGCGCGCGACGTCGATCGACGAGCTGCCGAACCTCGTCAACGTCATCCGCGGCGACATGGCGATCATCGGCCCCCGCCCGACGCTCCCCTCCCAGGTCGCCCAGTACACCGAGCGCCAGCGGGGACGACTCGCGCTGCGGCCCGGCATCACCGGCTGGGCGCAGGTGAACGGCCGCGCCTCGCTGCCGTGGTCGCAGCGCATCGAGCTCGATCTCTTCTACATCGAGAACGCCTCGCTGCGCCTCGACGTCACGATCCTCTGGCGCACGCTCTGGATCCTCCTTCGCCCGGGCGCGGACACCTACAAGGGCGAGGGCGGCGGCTGGGACGGACCGCCGGCCTGACTCGTCGCGACGGCCCGTCGCGCGATGATGCGAGAGATGCGTCGCCTTCCCGCCGCGCTCGCCGCCCTCGTGGCCGTCGCCCTCGCCGCCGCCGTCGTCGCCGTCCTCACCGGCGGGGACGGGGACGACGGGGGCCGCGCGGCCGCCCCTCCCCCCGTCTCGATCGGCGACTGGCGCCACGTCGCCGATCCCGACGACGAGGGCCTCGACGGCGGCTGGGTCTCGAACCCGCCGCCGACGGAGCCGGTCGCCGTCCCGGGGGTCCCGGAGGCGCGCGCGATCGGCGGCGAGGCGGGCAAGCGCTCGTTCGAGGGCTCGGTCGAGTGGTGGCGCGCGACCCTCACCGTCCCGCGACCGGGGCGCTACGCCGTCCGGTTCGGGTCCGTCGGGCACGACGCGATCGTGTGGATCGACGGCGAGCGGGCCTGCGAGCACACCGGCGCCTACGAGCCCTTCGACTGTCGCGCGACGCTGCGTCGCCCCGGCCGCCACGAGGTCGTGCTGCGCGCCGACTGGCGCGACATCGAGCGCCAGGAGGAGGACGGTCACGACCGCGCGTGGTGGAACTGGGGCGGCCCGTCCTGGGAGGTCACCGCGCGGCGCGTCACCGACGTCGAGGTCCAGCTCGTCGGCGTGCAGACCCGGCTCGACGAGCGGGGCCGCGCGCGCGTCGCGCTCGACCTGAAGCTGCGGGACACCCGCGCGAAGGTCGCCGGCACCCGCGCGATGTCGCGCCGCGTCACGGGGGTCCTCGAGCACGCCGGCCGCCGCATCGCGCTCGAGGTCCCCCGCACGCGCCTCTCGCGCGGCGGGACCGCGCGGGTGGAGGCGGAGGTCGTCGTCCCCGACCCGGTGCTGTGGTCACCCGACTCGCCCGCGCTCCACACCGTCCGGCTGAGGGCGAGCGGCGGCGGACGGCTCGTCCGCCGCATCGGCCTGCGCGAGATCCGCACCGACGGCCCGCGCCTCCTCCTCAACGGCGAGCCGCTGCGGCTCGTCGGCGCCGGCCTGCCGCCGGACGCCCGCGGCCACGGCGACGCGCTCACGGCGAACGACCGCCGCGAGATCCTCCTCGAGCTGAAGGCGATCGGCGCGAACGCCGTGCGCTCTCAGCACCCGCTCTCGGACGCCTTCCTCTCCGAGCTCGACGCCGCCGGCATCCTCGTGTGGCAGCTCATCGGCCCGTTCGACAAGGCCGGGAAGTTCTGGGCGCAGACCCCGGAGCGCCGCGAGGAGGCGACCGATCGCGCGCTGCGCACCGCCGACCGCGCCGGTGCGCACCCGTCGATCCTCGCGTGGTCCCTCTCGAACGAGATCGCCGGCCGCGGACACCCGGGCGGCCAGGCCGCCTACATCGACGGGCTCGCGAAGGACCTGAAGGAGCGGACGCCGGGCGTCCTCGTCGCCGCGGACGTATGGGGGAGCGCCGTCCCGCGCGAGCCGTCGCGGCTCTACCGTCGCCTCGACGCCGTCGGCCTCACCGAGTACGTGGGGATCGCCGAGCTCGCCGGCGCGCCCGCCGCCGAGCAGCAGGCGGAGGTGGCGGAGAAGCTCGACCGCCTCCGCGGCGCCTTCCCCGACAAGCCCCTGGTCGTCACGGAGTTCGGCGCGAACGCGAACGCCTCGAACCCGACCGACGAGCCCGGCGGCTTCCGCTACCAGTCCGACCTCCTGCGCCGCCGCATCGCCTACTACCGCGGTCGCGAGGACGTCGCCGGGATGCTCATCTGGATCCTCCGCGACTACGCCGTCTCCCACGACTTCTCGGGTGGCAACCTCGGCAAGCGCCTCCCGGACCTCGAGCTCTCGGCGCCGCTCAGCGAGAAGGGGCTCTTCCGCTACGACGAGACGCCGAAGCCGGCGGTGAAGGTCGTCCGCGAGGCGTTCGCGAAGGTCGACGACGCGCCGCCGGCGCGGATCGGCGGCTGAGCGGCGTCCCGCGCGCGACGGGTCGATGCCGAGGGAGCGGCAGGTGCCGGGCACCGGGTCGACGTGAGATAGCCCCGCCTCGTGGCCGGGGCAACCGCGCCGTCGGGCGCACCTCGCCCGGACGTCCCTGGACGGACGTCCGAGTTCAGAGGTCCCCGGAAGTGGCGATCATCGGGGCATGGAGCAGCGGGATCCCGTCCACGGACTCACGGTCGACGAGACGCGGGCGTGCGACCGACTCTTCGATCTCCTCACGCAGGAGATCGTGGAGGCAGACGACGTGCGGGAGATCGAGCGCCCTTCGCGCCCCGCGCTCCACGTCGTCGACGCCCGGCCCGAGGAGAGCCGGGCGCCGACGCTCCTCTAGTCCACCCAGAACTCCTGGTCGAGCTCGCCGTCGCCCTCGTGGCGCGGGCCGAAGACGAGGATCTCGAGACCCTCGGGCCCGCCCTCGATGCTGCGCATCGCCTCCGGCGCGACGCGCACCGCATCGAGCGACGCGAGGCCGACGATGTCGTCCTCGATCTTCATGCGGCCGGAGCCGCTGATGACGACGTAGACCTCCTCCGCCTTCTCGTGGCGGTGGCCGAACGGAAGTCGCTTCCCCGGCTTGATGACGTGGAAGGCGAGCCCCGTCGTCTCGGCGCCGAGCGCCTCGCGCGGGAACCGCACCTCCGCGACCTCGGCCATGCCTCGCGCGGCGCCGATCTCCTCGACGTCGCGGAGGTTCTTCAGCGTGTAGCTGCTCATGACGGCGAGCCTATCCGGGAGCGCGCCTCTCGTCGGCCCGCGCGACCTGCTGGTCGCGCAGCTCCTGCTGGAGCGCGTCGAGCGCCGTGCGCAGCTCGTCGATGCGGTCCTCGACCGCGACGGTGAGGTCGTCCTCGACTCCCTCGGTCTCCGCGGCCGCCGCGCGCTCGCGCTCGCGCTGCCGGCGCAGGTCCTCGGCGCGCGCCTCCTCCATCGAGTTGAGGACGATCCCGATGAAGAGGTTGAACACGAGGAACGACGCGATGAGGACGTAGCTGACGAAGAAGAGCACCGTCCAGTCCGAGAGCTCCTGGCCGCTCGCGATGTAGTCCGGGAGGTTCTCGAGCGTGAGGAGGACGAACATCGTGAGCATCGCCTGCGCGACGTTCCCGTAGTTCTCCGGGTCGTGGTCGTCGAAGATGAGCCAGCCGACCATCCCGTAGACGTAGACGAGGAGCGCGGTCCCGGCGGCGAGCGACGCCACGCCCGGGACGCTGCGGCCGACGGCGCCGACGAGGACCCGCAGGTCGGGGAGGAAGCGGACGATGCGCACGACGCGGAGGAGCCGCGCGATGCGCAGCAGCGACGCGTTGAGGCCGGGGATGTAGCTCGCGCCGACGACGATGAAGTCGAAGGTGTTCCAGCCGCTCGAGAAGTAGCGCCGCGGTGAGCGGTCGGCCGCGACGAAGCGGATGAGCAGCTCGACGGTGAAGATCCCGAGGAAGACCTTGTCGAGCACCGAGAGGAGATCGCCCACGTCCTCGTCGACGCCCTCGAAGGTCTCGAGGCCGAGGACGACCGCGTTGAGGAGGATGACCGAGAGCATCGCCGCCTCGAAGCGGTCGGAGGCGGCGAGCCGGCGGCAGAGGGCGACCATGACGGCCGCGAATCGTGTCACGGCCGCCGAGGCGCCGCCCGCTTCGCCGAACGCGTAGCGTGCCGCCTCATGCCCCGGGCCGTCCTCCTCACCGGCGTCGGCAAGCGCTACGACATCGTGAGCGCGTTCGCGCAGCACACGAAGGTGGTCGCGGCCGACCCGAACCCGCTCGCCCCCGCCCAGTACGCGGCGACCGTCCGCACCGGCGTGCCGCTCATCCGCGACCCGGAGTACGTCCCGACGCTCCGGGCCCTCTGCGACGAGCACGACGTCGGCGCGATCGTCCCGCTCACGGACCTCGACATCGAGACGCTCGCGCAGGCGCGCGAGGAGGGCGCGCTCCCCGAGGCGCTCGTGCCGCCGCTGCGCACGGCGACGGCCACCTTCGACAAGCACCGCACCCATCTCATCCTCCGCGAGAACGGGCTGCCCTCGCCGCCGACCGTGCTCCCCCGGGACCTCGACGAGATGGACGGGCTCTACCCCGTGATGGTGAAGCCGGTGCGCGGCTCCGGGGCGCGCTCGATCCACCCCGCGCGCGACCGCCGGGACGCGGAGTTCTTCATCGACTACGTCGACGAGCCCGTGATGATCCAGAAGCTCATGCGCGGCCCCGAGTTCTCGATGGACTGCCTCAGCGACACCGAGGGCTGCTGCCTCAACGTCATCCCGCGGACGATGCTCGAGTCGCGCGGGGGCGAGTCGATCAAGGGCGCCGCGATCGCGGACGAGGAGCTCGTCGAGCTCGGCCGGCGCGTCGTCGAGGCGCTCGAGGTCCGCGGCCCGTGCACCGTCCAGGCGTTCCGCGACCAGGAGGTCGGGCTCGGGATCACCGATGTCAACACGCGCTTCGGCGGGGCGTTCCCCGCGCCGATGTACGCGGCGCTGCCGGGACGCACGTACCCCGAGCTCATCATGCGGATGGCGAGCGGCGAGCCCGTCGAGCCGCACGTCGGCGAGTTCGAGCCCGGGCGCCACTTCACGCGGTACTACTGGCAGCTCGAGCTCGACACGGACCTCCAGCCGACGGGCCGCGACATCGTCGACCCGCCGGGCCCTCCGACGCCGCGGTGAGCGCCCGCCGCTACGGCTCGATGACGTTGCGCGGGTCCGGCCGCCCCTCCGGCGGGGCCTGGGAGTAGTCGCCCCAGCGCTCGTCGCGCTCGCGCACGACGGCGCCGACGCCGTCCCGCTCGGCGGTCCGGATGAACTCCCGCGCCTCGGGGATGTTGCGCATGAGGCCGTCGAGGATCGGCCCGAGGGTCTGGGTCGCGCCGAGGCCCATCTGCTCGTAGGCGTGGTTGACGATCATCTTCTGCGCCGCGAGCTGGGCCATGGGGATCGACGCGAGCTCCTCCGCGCGCTCGCGGACGCGGTCCTCGAGCTCGGCGAACGGCACGGCCTCGTTGATGAGCTCGACGTCGGCCGCCTCCCGGCCGGAGAGCGGCCGCCCCGTGAGGGCGTGGTGCTTCGCGCGGGAGAGGCCGAGCCGGTAGATCCACATCGCGCTGAGGTACGCGCCCCACATGCGCGAGTACGGGGTCCCGATCTGGGCGTCCTCACTCGCGACCACCAGGTCGGCGCAGAGCGCCGTGTCGCTGCCGCCGCCGAGGCACCACCCGTGGACCTGGGCGATGACCGGCTTCGGCGAGCGCCAGAGGGCGAGGAGCTTCTGCGTCGGCGCGACCTGCGGCGCGGTCGCGAACCAGAAGTCCTTGCCGGGATCCCACTCGCCCTCGGTGGTGATCCACTCGTCCCAGTGCGAGAAGCCCTCGCCGAAGTCGTAGCCGGCGCAGAACGAGCTCCCCGCACCGCGCAGGACGATGACCTTCACCGCGTGGTCGTGAACGGCCTCGGTGACCGCCGCCTCCACCTCGTCGGGCATCGGCGGGACGATCGTGTTGAGCCGACCTGGGCGGTTGAGGGTGATCGTCGCGATCGCGCCGTCGACCTCGTAGAGGATCGTCTGATGTGGAGTCATTCCACATCCATACCATGAGGGTGTGGCGGCTGACTACGGCACCGGGCGCGAGCGGCTCCTCGCCGCGGCCCGCGAGCACCTCGTGCGCACCGGCGGCGCGCTCGAGATCGAGCCGGTCGCCGCGCGCGCGGGCGTCTCCAAGGGGCTCGTGTGGCGGCACTTCGGCAACCGCTCCGGGCTCCTCGCAGCCGTGGTCGCGAGCTACTGGGACGCCTACGACGCCGTCGTCGACGACCCGGCCGTGCCCGGCGCGACCTGGGGACGTCGGGAACGCGAGCGACTCGCCCGCGTCGTCGCGTTCGTCCTCGACGAGCCGCTCTCGAAGGTCGTCCTCGGCCGCCTCGACGGCGACGCCGACGTGCACGCGATCCAGGCCGAGCGCCTCGCGCGGCGGACCGCGGCGGCGGCCGCGAACATCCGCCGCGGTCAGCAGGCCGGTGAGCTGCCCGCGGCGCTCGACGCCGACGTCGCCGCGGCGTTCGTCATGGGCGGGCTCCACGAGGCGACGGTCCGGGCGCTCGCGAGCGCCGCCCCTCCCTCGCGGGAGGAGCTCACGGCGTCGCTGTGGGCCGCGACCGCCGCCGTCCTCGGCGTGCGGTGAGCGCCGGCCCTCCTACGGGACGAACTCGGGGCCCTTGTCCACGTACTTCGCGCGGAACGCGCGGAAGGCGTCGATCGCCTCGGGCGAGAGCTCCTCGCAGCTGATCATGTTCGTCCACGCGGTCGCGGCGAACTGAGGCTCCATGCCCGTCTGGTTCTGGTAGAGCAGCTGGTGGTAGCCGTTGCCGCCGCTGAAGTCCTCGTTCCAGAGCGCCTTCAGCGTCTCGACGTCCTCCGCGGGCGTGCCGGGCTTGTACTGGAAGTTGATGCGGCCGTGCTCGAGCGCGTGGACCGTGAGCTCCTTCGGAGGCTCGTTGCCGGCGTCGTAGACGCCGTCCTCGGCCCACACCGGGGTGTGCGTCCCGGACGTGGGCGGGTTCGTCTTGTAGTCGTCGAAGGTGCCGGTGTTGCTCGAGAGGTGCTCGTTGCCCTCGTTCGCGAGCCCTTCGCGGAGGTCGCAGCCGGCCGCCCGCGCGGCGGCCGAGAGGTCCTCGATCTGGCGCGGCGGGAGATCGACGGACGACTCGACGTCCGCGGTCGCGTCGCCCTCGGCGCCGCCGCCGTCGCTGCCGCCGGCGACGATGGCCGCGGCGATGCCGCCGACCGCGAGGACGGCGACGACCACGCCGCCGACGAGCTGCAGGCGCCGCTTGCGCGCGGCCTCGGCCTGCTCGGCCTGCTGCTGCGCCTCGCGCTCCTGGCGCAGGCGCTCCTTCTCCTCCTTGCGGCTCGACATGGGGCGAAGACTAACCGCAGGCCGCCCTCGCGGGCGGCACTCGCGGCGTGCTCAAGCTCCACGCCGGCCCGCCGAAGACCGTGAGCATGGGCATGATCGAGACCCGCGACGACGGGGCCTCGGGCGACCCGCCGGCCGACGCCGGCGCGCCGGCGTTCGCCGCGGCGATCGAGGTGCGCGCACGCACGGGCGTGCAGTCCGCCGCCGTCCTCATCGACGTCGACCGGCTCGCGGAGATCAACGACGCTCTCGGCAGGGCGTCGGCCGACGCCCTGCTCGATGCGCTCGCAGAGCGGCTCCGCGACCATCTCCGGCCCGACGACGCCGTCCTCGGGCTCGGGGGCGGCACGTACGGGCTCGTGCTCCCGGGCGCTCGGCGGCTCGACGGCCTCCTCGTCGCCGAGCGGCTCCGCGCCGCGGTGACCCGCGCGCCGCTGGAGGGCTTCGCCGTCTCGGTGAGCGCCGGCGTCGCCGCGCTCCCCGATGACGGCGAGACCGCCCGAGAGGTCGAGGGGGCCGCCCGCCGCGCGCTCGCCTGGGCGAAGGGCCAGGGTCGCAACGTCTGCGCCGTCGCGAGCGAGGTCGGCGTGGAGATCGGCCACCAGGACGGCGCCGACGTCCTCGCGCACCTCAACGCGGTCGTCGCGTCGATCGACGCGCGCGAGCTGCAGACGCGCGACCACTCCGTCAACGTCGCCGCCTACGCCGTCGCGACGTGTCAGCGGCTCGGGCTGCCCGAGGCGAGGACGGTGAGCATCCGGCGCGCCGCGTTCCTCCACGACATCGGGAAGATCGCCGTCGACCAGGCGATCCTCGCGAAGCCGGGCCGGCTCACCGACGCCGAGTTCGCGCAGATGCAGATCCACCCGGTCGTCGGCGCCCGCATGGTCCACCACGGCGGCCTCGTGGACGAGGCTCACTGGATCCGCCACCACCACGAGCGCATCGACGGGCGCGGCTACCCCGACGGCCTCGCCCGCGACGAGATCCCGCTCGAGTCCCGGATCATCTTCGTCGCCGACGCGTTCGAGGCCATGACCTCCGATCGCCCCTACCGGCGCGGACTCCCGGTCCCCGACGCCCTCGCCGAGGTGCGCGCATGCGCCGGCACGCAGTTCGACGAGGGCATCTCCGAGGTCTTCTGCGAGCTCGTGGAGTCGGGTGTCATCGACGACCTCTCGCTGCGTGACTGAAGCGCAGCCGGGCGCCGCTCCCTGGCGTCGCGCCGGCGAACCTGCCAACCTGCGACAGGCGCCACGCGTTATCGACGTGTGGCCGGTTTCTGGCGCACCCTTGGTCTGAGCACTCGATGTCGAGCGTGGTCACCGACGTCTCATCGCGTCCCCGGAGCGGGCGCATGCTCCGCCTGCTCTCCGACGAACGCCTCGTCGCCCGGGTGCGCGCCGGGGACGAGCGCGCCTTCGAGGCCGTCTACGACCGGTATCAGGCGCCGCTCCTCTCCTTCTGCCGTCACATGCTCGGCCAGCGCGACGACGCCGAGGACGCCGTCCAGCACACCTGCATCTCCGCCTACCGCGCCCTCCTCGCCGACGACCGGCCGATCCAGCTCAAGGCATGGCTGTTCGCGATCGCGCGCAACCGCTGCCTCACCATCCTCCGCGCGCGGCGGGATCACGCCGATGTCGACGACCACGTCCCCGCGACCGCGGGTCTCTCGAGCGAGGTCGAGCGCCGCGAGGACCTCCGCACCCTGCTCACCGACCTCCACTCGCTCCCGGACGATCAGCGCGCCGCGCTCGTCCTCATGGAGATCGGCGCCCACTCCCACGACGAGATCGCGGTGATCCTCGACGTGCGCAAGGAGAAGGTCAAGGCCCTCGTCTTCCAGGCCCGCGAGCACCTCCAGGGGCGCCGCGCGGCGCGCGAAGCGGACTGCGAGGAGATCCGCGAGCAGCTCGCCACGCTCAAGGGCCCGTCGCTGCGTCGGTCTCCGCTGCGCCATCACCTCGCGGTCTGCCCCGGCTGCGACGAGTTCGCGGCGGAGGTGCGCCGGCAGCGCGCGGCGCTCGGCGCGCTCCTCCCGGTCGTGCCAGGGGCGGGCCTCAAGGCATCGGTCCTCGGCGGCATCTTCGGCGGCGGCGGAGGTGGCGCCGCCGGCGGCGGAGCGATCGCCTCGAGCCTCGGCAGCGGCGGCGACGGAGCGGCGGCGGCCGCCGCCGGCCTCGGCGCCCTCGGGACCGGCGGCGGGCTCTTCGCGATGATCGGCGCGCAGGGCGCGACGGTGAAGGCACTTGCGACGATCGTCGCGGCGGGCGGGCTCGGTGGAGCCGGCTACGTCGCCGTCGACTCCGGTGGCGGCGGCGAGCGCACGCCTGCCGCGGTCGTCGAGGACGCGCC
>NZ_JBLKKY010000055.1:0-29767 GCF_059438195.1 Paraconexibacter sp. | reverse complement strand
CGCTCGTCGGCGCGGGCGTCGGCGTCGCGGTCGTCGCCTCCGACAGCGACGGGAGCGCGGTCGAGCTGCGCGACACGGTCGTCGACGACGTCGACCAGGGGCTCGAGGAGCTCCGCCGGCTCATCGACGACAACGTGCGCTGAGACCGGGGCCGGCGCCTCCTGCGGCGTCGTCTGGTCCGCCGCGGCGGCGAAGGAGGGGCGCCGGGCCGAGCGACGCCGTCAGGGCATCTCGCCGGCCCGCAGCCGCTCGGCCGTCTGCGGAAGCGTCCCGTCGAGGATCGCGGCCCGCAGGCGGGCCATGAGGCGCGCGAGGTACGCGAGGTTGTGGATCGTGAGGAGGCGCATGCCGGTGAGCTCGCGGGCCTTCAGGAGGTAGCGGAGGTAGCCACGTGAGAAGCCGAGGGCGCACGCCGGGCACGGGCATCCGTCGAGGAGCGGCGCGTCGGAGTCCTTGAAGCGGCCCGCGGTGAGGTCGACGCGCCAGCGGCGGTCCGGGTCGTTGATGACGGCGACGCCGTGCCGCCCGAGCCGGGTCGGCATCGCGCAGTCGAAGGTGTCGATGCCGAGCTCGACGCCGCGGATGAGGTCGTCGACCTCGCCGATCCCGAGCAGGTGCCGCGGTCGCGGGTCCTCCCCGCCGTCGAGCGCGCGGACCGCCCACTCGACGACCTCGTACATCTGGGGCTTCTCCGCGCCGAGGGAGCCGCCGATCGCGATGCCGCCGACCGGGCGCGCCGCGACCTCCTGCGTGCTCCCGACGCGGAGGTCCTCGTGGACCCCGCCCTGGACGATGCCGTAGACGAGCTGGTGCTCGGGGCCGTTCGCGTCGTGCCAGCGCAGGCAGCGGTCGAGCCAGCGGTGGGTGCGCTCGGTCGAGCGCGCCGTGTAGTCGCGGCTCACGTTGAACGGCGTGCACTCGTCGAACACGAGCGCGAGGTCGCTCCCGAGCGCCGCCTGGATCTCCATCGACGTCTCGGGGCCCATGAAGTGCTCGGAGCCGTCGATGTAGGAGCGGAAGCGGACGCCGTCCTCCTCGATGGCGAGGATCTTCCCCATCCGCTCCGAGCCCATCGGCGCCCGGCCCTTCACCTCGTCGGCGACCGTGCCGTGGCCCATGGAGAAGACCTGGAACCCGCCCGAGTCGGTGATGATCGGCGCCCGCCAGCCCATGAACTCGTGGAGACCTCCGAGGCCCGCGATCCGCTCGTGGCCGGGGTCGAGGTACAGGTGGAAGGTGTTCCCGAGGACGATGTCGTAGCCGAGCTCGGCGACCTCGTGCGGGAGGAGGCCCTTGATCGTCGCCTTCGTCGCGAGCGGGACGAAGGCGGGCGTGCGGATCTCGCCGTGCGCGGTGCGCAGGACGCCGGCGCGGGCGAGACCGGGCTCGGCGCGGCGGAGGATCTCGAGCGCGCTCACCGCGCGGAGACTACGACGCGGCGGCGCGGGCGGGCGGGCAGGTCACCGACGACCGCCGCCCGCGTGGGGACGCGGGCGGCGGGTCGGGGGAACGGGTCGGGGGACGCGGGACGCGAGGCTACGAGGCGGTGCCCTCGAGGGTGCGCGGCGCCTCGCCCGCGGTCGAGATCTGCACGCGGTGCGGCTTGCGCTCCTCGGGCTTCGGGATGCGGACGGTGAGGACGCCCTTGTCGAACGACGCCGAGACGTCGTCGGCGTTCACGCCCTCGGGGAGGGTGAGCGCCCGGTGGAACGCGCCGGTCGCGCGCTCGACGCGCAGCATGCCGGCCTTCTCGTCGCGCTTCTCGACCTTGCGCTCGCCGCGCACGGTGAGGACGCGGTCCTCCACCTCGATCTCGACGTCGCCGGGCTCGATGCCCGGCAGGTCCGCGGTGAGCTCGAAGTGGTCCTCGTGCTCGGCGAGATCCATCGCCGGCA
Source organism: Paraconexibacter sp. (assembly GCF_059438195.1). Lineage (NCBI taxonomy): Bacteria > Bacillati > Actinomycetota > Thermoleophilia > Solirubrobacterales > Paraconexibacteraceae > Paraconexibacter > Paraconexibacter sp. The sequence goes on along the minus strand of NZ_JBLKKY010000055.1, from coordinate 27,872 downwards.
CCCAGCGGCGCATGTTGCCGCTGCCGGACGGCTGCTCGAAGAACGTCGAGAAGAGGCGGTTCATGTCGGACTGGAGCGCGGCCATGTCGCGCATGGGCTCCCAGCGGACGATGCTCATGTCAGGTGACCTCCATACGGACGGTGACGATGGTGAACCGTCGGCGTGCTACCGACACAGCAAGTATGAAATCTCAGTGGCTTGCTGTCAAGTTCTCTCACGGGGGCGCTGAGGCATCCCTCTCTCGCCGAGCAGGAGTCGACGCCCCCGCACCGGAGCAAGGGGGCACCGGGGTGAGCGCGGAGCGGGCGGAGGTGCGCGGCGTCAGCAGCCGGACGGGCGCTCGTCCGCGAGCTCGCCCCCGGGGACGGGCAGGACGCGGTCCCAGACATCGCCCAGCCGGTCGAGCTCGTCGTCGCCGAAGTGCCGCAGGAACCGACTGCGCACCCCCTCGAGATGCGTCCGGCGCGCCGCGGCGAGGGTGAGGACGCCCTCCTCCGTGAGGACGGCGAACGAGCCTCGGGCGTCGTCGCAGCACGCCTCACGCGCGAGGAGGCCGTCCTTCGCGAGACGGTCGACGAGCCGGGTGAGGCCCGAGCGACTGAGGATCACCGAGTCGGCGAGGTCGCTCATCCGCATCCGCCGGCCGGGCGCGTCGTGGAGCACCATGAGGACCTCGTACTGCGTGAGCGAGAGGCCGTGGACGGCCTCGAGCTCGGCGTCGAGCGCCTTCGTGAGCGCGGCGTGGGCGCGCAGCAGCCCGCGCCAGGCGCGCAGCTCCCGGTCGTCGAGACGCGGGTCCTCTGCGGTCGTCGGTGCGGGTTCGGCGGGAAGGGCCATGGCTCGTCGCTCGCGCGAAGAGATTGCGCGTGCAACGGACCGTAGCACCGGGTAGGGCTGCACAGCACCCCGCGCGACGTCATTGCACGCACAACCGTCTGATATAGTTGTGTCTGCAACTACTTTCCCAGAGAGACGAGGACCCCGCCCATGCCGAAGATCGCCGTCATCCACTACTCCTCCACCGGCAACGTCCACAAGCTCGCCGAGGCCCTCGCCGCGGGCGCCGAGGAGACCGGCGCCGAGGTGCGCCTGCGGCGCGTCGCCGAGCTCGCCCCCGAAGAGGTCGTCCGCTCCCAGGACGCGTGGCGCGAGCACCACGAGAAGGTCACGGCCACCCTGCCCGAGGCGACGCTCGAGGACCTCGAGTGGGCCGACGGGTTCGCCTTCGGCTCCCCCACGCGCTTCGGTCTCCCTGCCGCCCAGCTCAAGCAGTTCCTCGACACCACCGGGCCGCTGTGGGCGCAGGGCAAGCTCGCGGACAAGGTCGCGACGACCTTCACGAGCGCGCAGAACACCCACGGCGGCCAGGAGTCGACGATCCTCGCGATCAACAACGTCCTCTACCACTGGGGCGCGATCATCGTCCCGCCCGGCTACACGGACCCCCTCCTCTACGAGTCCGGCGGCAACCCGTACGGCACGAGCTTCGTCTCGGGCGCAGAGAGCTCGATGACCGACGAGGCGCTCGCCGCCGCGCGGTACCAGGGCCGCCGGCTCGCCGAGTTCGCCGGGCGCCTCGCGACCGTCGCCGCCTGAGGGCCCTGATGACGCTCCAGGGCCTCCACCACGTCACGGCGATCACCGGCGACGCCCCTCGCAACGTCGACTTCTACGTCCGGGTCCTCGGGCTGCGGATGGTGAAGAAGACCGTCAACTTCGACGCGCCGGAGGTCTACCACCTCTACTACGGCGACGAGACCGGCGCGCCCGGCTCGATCATGACCTTCTTCGAGTTCTCCGGGGCGGCCCGGGGGACGGCCGGGGACGGCATGGTCCACACGGTCCTCTGGCGGGTCGCGGACGCCGCGGCGATCGACGCGTGGGAGACGCGCCTGGCCGCCGAGGGCGTCGAGGCGGTGCGCCTCGCGCCGGACCGCCTGCGGTTCGCCGATCCCGAGGGCCTCGCGTCCGAGCTCGTCGCGGCCGGCGTGCCCGACGCGCCACTCGTCGCCGAAGCACCGGGGATCGCGCCGGAGCACACGATCCGCGGCTTCCACGGGGTGCGGGCGTTCGCGTCGGCCCCCGAGGCGAGCACGGACCTCCTCCGCGCGCTCGGGTTCGAGCGCCGCGAGGACGGCGTCTGGGTGTCCGGCGCCGGGACGCCGCGCCACGCCGAGCTGCACCACGACACGCCGCCCGCGGGTGGACAGCGCCGAGAAGGTGCGGGGACGGTCCATCACGTCGCGTGGTCGGCGGCGGACGACGCCGAGCTCGAGGCCCTCCGCGGAGTCGTCGGCGGCGCCGGCGGCCGGCCGACGCCGATCATCGACCGCCAGTACTTCCACTCCGTGTACTTCCGCGAGCCCTCCGGCGTCCTCTTCGAGCTCGCGAGCCGGGACATCGGGTTCGCGGTGGACGAGCCGCTCGAGTCCCTCGGGACCGGTCTCCGGCTGCCCCCGCAGCACGAGCCGCTCCGCGCACGGCTCGAGGAGCGGCTCACGCCGCTGCCCGACCCGAGGGCGACGGCGTGACCCCTCCTCGGCATCCGGGCCCGCTGCCGCGCGTCGTCCGCCCCGCCGAGGACGACGCGGCGGGCACGCTCGTCCTCCTCCACGGCCGCGGCGCCGACGAGAACGACCTCGCGCCGCTCTTCGACGTGCTCGACCCCGACCGGCGGCTGCGCGGCATCACGGTGGGCGCGCCGCTCGCCCTCGGCATGGGCCGGCACTGGTACGTCGTCCCGCGGGTCGGGTTCCCGGACCGCGACACGTTCCACGGCTCCTACGGCGAGCTCGCGTCGGTCCTCGACGACGAGCTCGGCCTCGACTGGTCGCGCACCGTCGTGGGCGGCTTCTCGCAGGGCTCGGTGATGTCGTACGCCCTCGGCCTGGGACCGGGCCGTCCGCGCCCGGCGGGCATCTTGGCGATGAGCGGCTTCATCCCGACCGTCGAGGGCTGGGAGCCCGAGCTCGCCGGTCGTGAGGGCCTGCCCGTCCTCGTCGCGCACGGGACGATGGACCCGGTCATCGGCGTCGACTTCGGTCGCGACGCCCGTGACCGCCTCGACGCGGCGGGCCTCGACGTCAGGTTCCACGAGACGCCCGTCTCGCACGCGATCGACCCGGGCATCGTCCCGGTCGCGCAGGCGTGGCTCGAGGAGACGCTCATCGCGCCCAGAGCAGCGTGAGAGGACCATGAGGAGCGTGCCTCGGACACGCCGAAGCGGAACTTCAGGCCGTATCGTGCGTTTTTCCGGGTGAGGCGCCGTTCCGACAGGCCCTCGCGCACCCCGTCCCGCACTCTCCCCCGATCCCAGGAGGCCGCTCGCTCCGTGCGACCGACGATCCCCCTCGCCGTGCTCCTCTCGCTCGCCGTCGCCGCGCCCGCCGCGGCGGACACCCGGCAGACGACGTTCTTCGAGGCGCCTTCGGCGCTGCAGAACGCGAGCGAGCGCGAGGGCACGCTCGACGAGATCGCCGACCTCGGCTCCGACGGCATCCGGGTCCTCCTCAACTGGAACCGCGTCGCGCCCGATCCGGCGTCGCAGTCGCGTCCCACGAACTTCGACCCCTCGAACCCGGACGCCTACGGTGCGGGCTGGGCGGCGTACGACGCGATCATCATGGGCGCTCGACGTCGAGGGCTCGACGTCCTCGTGACGATCACCGGCGGCGCGCCGGTGTGGGCGACCGCCTCGCGAGAGGACACGGTGACCCGTCCTGACCCGGACGAGTTCCAGCATTTCGTCACCGCCGCCGGCCGGCGCTACGGCGAGATCATCGACCAGTGGTCGATCTGGAACGAGCCGAACCAGCCGCAGTTCCTCCTCCCCCAGTTCGTCGACGGCGAGCCGCAGTCGCCGCGGATCTACCGGCGCCTCTACCTCGCCGCGAAGCGCGGCCTCAAGGCGTCCGGCAACGAGGACGACCGGGTCCTCGCCGCCGAGACCTCGCCGCGCGGCAACCCGCGGATCGTCGCGCCGCTCGCCTTCCTGCGCGGCTTCCTCTGCCTCGACGAGGACTACGACAAGTCGAAGGGCTGCGGGAAGATCGACGCCGAGGGCTGGGCGCACCACCCCTACTCGACCCGCCTCGGGCCGTACTTCGTCTCCGACAACAAGGACGACGTCACGATCGGGACGCTGCTGCGCCTCACCCGCGCCCTCGACCGGGCGGCGAAGGCAGGGGCGATCCGCAAGGGCATGCCGATCTACCTCACCGAGTTCGGCGTCCAGTCCCACCCCGACAAGCTCAGCGGCGTCCCGACCTCCGTCCAGGACGACTACCGCTCGATGAGCGAGTTCATCGCCTACCGGAACCCGCGCGTGAAGGGCTTCTCGCAGTACCTCATGAAGGACTCCGATCCGGAGCCGCCGAACGCCGCGAAGTTCAGCGGCTTCGAGTCCGGCCTGCGGACCTTCGACGGGGAGAAGAAGCCGGCCTACGAGGGCTTCCGCCTCGCGCTCGTCGCGGACCGCTACGCGAAGCGGCGCACGCGGCTCTGGGGCCTCGTCCGCCCCGCCGAGGGCAGGACGAAGGTGACGATCCGCTACGCGAACCGGGGCTCGTCGAAGTGGCGCGACCTCACGACGCTCACGACGGACAGCCGCGGGTACTTCTCGAACCGCCGCAAGGCCGACCCGCAGCGCCGGTACCGCGTCGAGTGGAAGGCGCCGGACGGCACGACGTACCTCGGCCCGGTGACGAAGTCCCGGGACGTCCCGCCCCGCGACCGCCGCTGAGCGGTTCGGCGTCCCTGGCCACCGCAGCGACCCTGGCTGCCGCCGCGTCCCTGGCTACCGCAGCGACCCTGGCTGCCGCCGTCAGCCGGCGCGGGTCGCCGGCGCGGGCGCGCCGAGCAGCGAGGCCAACGGGGTGTCCGGATCGGCGAGCGCCGCCCGGTCCGGCGAGAGGCCCTCGGTGATGGCCCGCTTGCTGAACATGAACTCCTTCGCCCGGTTGACGCAGTCGGCCGCGACGAGCCTGCCCTCCGAGAGGTAGAAGCAGGTGAAGCCGCGACCCGCGGTCGGGTCGCCGCGCAGGATCGTCTCGTCGTAGCCGGCGCAGAGGCCGGCGATCTGCAGCTTGACGTCGTACTGGTCGGACCAGAACCACGGCAGCGCGGAGATCGCCTTGTCCTCGCCGCAGATCGTCGCCGCCACGGTCTTGGCCTGCTCGACCGCGCTCGACACGCACTCGAGACGCACGCGGCGACCCTCGCGAGCGTCGGGGTAGCTGGCGCAGTCCCCGGCCGCGAAGATGCGGGGATCGTCCGTGCGCCCGTGCTCGTCGATGACGATGCCGTCGTCCACGGCGAGCCCGGCATCCTGCGCCAGCTCGACGTTCGGCGCGACGCCGACGCCGACGACGACGAGATCGGCGGGGATCGAGGTGCCGTCGTCGAGACGGACGCCGCTCACGCGTCCGTCGCCTTCGAGCGCCGTCACGCCCACGCCGACCCGGACGTCGACGCCCTCCTCCCGGTGCACGCGCTCGTAGAACGCCGAGACCTCCGGGGCCGTGACGCGCTGCAGCACGCGGTCGGCCACCTCGAGCACGGTGACGGCGACGCCCAGCTTGCGCAGCGACGCCGCCGCCTCCAGGCCGATGTAGCCGCCGCCGACGATGACCGCGTGACGCGCGGTCGCGAGGTCGGCCCGGATCGCCTCCGTGTCCGCGGCATCGCGCAGGACGTGCACGCCCGCGAGGTCCGCACCGGGGACGTTCAGCCGGCGCGGCCGAGCCCCCGTGCACAGGACGAGCGCGTCGTAGCCCACCGTGTCCCCGTCGCCGAGAACCACGGTCCCGGCCGCGCGATCGATCCCGGTGACGCGGGCCTGGCGGAAGGCGACCTGCTGCTTCTCGTAGAAGTCCGGCTTGCGGATGAGCAGGTCCGCGAGGCTCGTCTCGCCGGCGAGGAAGGCCTTCGACAGCGGCGGCCGCTGGTACGGGAGCGACGGCTCGTCGCCGATGAGCAGGATCTCGCCGGCCCAGCCGCTCTGGCGCAGGCTCGCGCACAGCTGCGCGCTCGCGTGGCTGGCGCCGACGACGACCACTCGGTCGGTTGCCATCGCTCCTCCTCCTCGTCGCCGGCGCCCGGACTCAGGCGGCCGACGTCTCCTCGGTGCGATCGGCGTCCTCCGCGACGCCCTCCTTGGGCGTGAGCCGGACGATCATCTTCTGGTAGCCCTTCACGAAGTTGGACTGGACGTACTCGGGCTCGTCGACGACGTCGATCCGCTCGAACCGGGCGAGGAGCTCCTCCCACAGGATCCGCAGCTGCATCTCGGCGAGGCGGTTGCCCATGCACCGGTGCACGCCGAAGCCGAACGACATGTGGTTGCGCGCGTTCTTGCGGTCGATGATGAGCGCGTCCGCGTTCTCGAAGACGCTCTCGTCGCGGTTGCCGGAGGCGTACCACATGACGATCTGGTCGCCCTTGCGGATGAACTGACCACCGAGGTGGACGTCCTCCTTGGCGACACGGCGCATGTAGGCGAGCGGCGTCTGCCACCGGATGATCTCGGCGACCATGTTCGGGATGAGCGACGGGTCGGCCTTCAGCTTCTCGAACTCGTCCGGGAACTGGTTGAGGGCGTAGACGCCGCCGGACATCGAGTTCCGCGTGGTGTCGTTCCCGCCCACGATGAGCAGCGTGAGGTTGCCGAGGAACTCGTAGGGCCGCTTGATGAGGTCCTTCGTCTCCTCCGAGGTCTGCATGAGGGTGATGAGGTCGAACCCGTCCGGCTCGCCGGCGGCGCGGCGCGCCGCCTTGTCGTGCCACAGCTCGGTGAAGCTCTGCGCCGCCTCCTGCGCGGCCGTGAAGAACTCGTCCTGGTGCGTCGTGCCGCCGGTGCCCTCGGCCGTCCCGCTGATGGCGTCCGACCAGTAGGTGAGCTTGCGCCGCTGCTCGTACGGGAAGTCGAGCAGGGTGGCGAGCATCCGACCCGTGAGCTCGATCGAGACCCGGTCGACCCAGTCGAACGGCTCGCCCGTCGGCAGGTCGTCGAGGACCTCCTGCGTCCGCTCGCGGATGAGCCCTTCCATCTCCTTGAGGTTCCGCGGCGCGACGACGCCCTGGACGGCCTTGCGCTGCACGTCGTGCCGGGGCGGGTCCATCGCGATGAACATCTCGACGTCGAGCGGCGGAGGCCCGAGGACGATGTGCGGCTCGGCCGAGAACCGCTTCGTGTCCTTGTCGATCGCCTGGATGTCCGCGTAGCGCGTGATCGACCAGAACGGCCCGAACGGGCTGTTCGGCTGGTAGTGCACCGGCGCCTCCTCGCGGAGCCGCGCGAAGTACGGGTACCACTGGCCCTGCCGGTTCATGAACGGGTTGCTCACGTCGATCTCGGTGAGCGGCACGTCGGCCGGGTCCGGGATCGGCTCCTCCGTGAAGACGAGCGGCTTGCTCATGCCCGCGAGGCGCTTCGCCTTCTCCGCGAGGTGCGCGGCCTGCACCTGCCGGTCGACGGGGAAGCTCGCCTGCACCTTCGTGGTGATCTTGGCCTTGGCCCGGTCGAGGACGCTGTCGGTGGTCGTCATGGTTCTCGTCTTCCGCTTGTCGTCGAAGGGGTGGGCTCTACATCTGGTACTCGGGGAGGTGGACCTTGAGGCCGTCGAGGTTCGCAGCCGCCCTCATCTGACACGCGAGGCGCGAGTTCGCGACGCACTCGGGGGACATCTCGACCATCTCGCTCTCCTCCTGGGAGCGCGTCCCGACCGTGGCGATCCAGGCGTCGTCGACGATGACGTGGCACGTCCCGCACGAGGCCTCGCCGCCGCAGTCGCCGTCGATGCCGGGGACGCCGTTGCTCGTCGCGAGCTGCATGAGCGACTCGCCGTCGACGAGGTCGACGTCGTGAGAGGTGCCGTCGTGTTCGACGAAGGTGATGGTTCCCATGGCATGACCATATGCCGAGGATTGACATGATGTCAAGTGGAAACGTCATGCATGGACGTGTACGGTGCTCGTATGGCCGTCCTGTCACGCCGATCCGAGGGGTCCGAGGCGCGACGCGCGACCGAGGAGGCGCTCGTCGACGCGACCCTCGCGTGGCTCGGCGAGGGCGTGGCCTTCGCGGACCTCTCGATCGAGCAGATCGTCAAGCGGGCGGGGCTGTCGCGCCCGACGTTCTACTCGTACTTCCGCGACAAGCGAGCCCTGGTCCTCCACCTCGGCGTGGCGTTCGAGGAGGATCTCGCCGCCGTCGCGGGCCCGTGGCTCGAGAGTGCCGACGGCGACGTGCGCGACACCCTCGAGGGCGTCCTCCGCGTCTTCCAGCGCCACGCCGCCACGCTCGGCGCGGTCGTCGAGGCCGCCACGTACGACGTCGAGGTCGCGGAGTTCTGGCGCGCGTTCCACACTCGCTTCCGTCCGGGCGCCGAAGCGCGGGTCCGCGCGGGGACGCCGGACCTCGACGAGGAGTCGGTCCGGGCCCGCGGATACACCCTCGTCTACATGACGGAGAGCTCGATCACCGAGCACGTGCTGCGTCCCTCGGTCGACGAGCAGGCGCTCATCGCGCAGCTCGCGTTCGTCTGGGCCGCCGCGACGGCCGGCTGACCGCCCGCTGCGCTATCTCCGGGCGACGAGCAGGAGGGTGTGCCCCGCACGGGCCGCGTGCGGGCGGGCGCCCAGCGCCTCGTCGAGCGGGTGCAGCAGCCGCTGCATCCACGCCGGCATCCGCCGCCACGTGTAGGTGACCGCGGCGAGGCGCGGGGCGAGGCCCGCGGCGCTCGCCTCCGCGACCAGCACGTCGGGGTCGAGCGGGACGTCGTCCGGCGTGCCGTGGACCGCGGTCCCGAGGCCGAGGCGGTTCGCGAGCGCGAGCCCCGCCCCCACCGGATGGCGCACGCCCGGCTCGACCGCGACGAGGACGCCGCCGGGCCGCAGGAGGCGCGCCGCCTCGGCGAACACCGGGGCGAGCGGCTGCTGGAAGACGACGTGATGGAGCACGAGCCGGCAGAGGACGATGTCGAAGGACGCGTCGGCCAGGTCGTCCAGCTCGCCCGCGCGGCCGGGCGCGGCAGCGTCGGCCCGCCCGGTCTCGACGACCGAGTGCGCCCGCGCCGCGTCGAGGTCGTTCGCGACGAGACGCCACGCCGGGGCCTGGAAGAGGTGGCGGCCCGGGTGCCAGCCGGCCCCGATCGAGAGGACGTCGCCCCCGGCCTCGAGGTCGACGTGCCGCGCGAGGAGCCGCCTCTCGCGCTCCTTCATCCACGCGTCGTGCGTCGCGAGGGCCGACGCGCTCGACAGGCGGTCGAGGACGTTGTCGGGGTCGTACTCCTCGCTCACGCCCGGGCGAGCAGGGACCGACCCGACATCTCGGCCGGCTGCTCGGCGCCGAGGAGGTCGAGGACCGTCGGCGCGACGTCGGCGAGGATGCCGCCCTCGCGGAGCGTGAGACCGTCCGCCGGCACGCCGTCGGGAAGGACGACCACGAACGGCACGGGGTTGAGCGAGTGGGCGGTGTTCGGCGACCCGTCGGGCTCGAGCATGTGGTCGGCGTTGCCGTGGTCGGCGGTGACGACGAGCGCCCCGCCGCTCTCCGTGACGACGCGGACGACATCCGCGAGGCAGGTGTCGACGGTCTCGATCGCCTTCACCGCCGCCGGGATGACGCCGGTGTGGCCGACCATGTCGGGGTTCGCGAAGTTGATGATCCCGAAGGCGGGGTCGTCGCTCCTCCACGCCTCGACGAAGCGCTCGGCGGCCTCGCAGGCGCTCATCTCCGGCTTGTGGTCGTAGGTCGGGACGTCGCGCGGGGAGTCGGCGAGCTCGCGCCGCTCCCCCGCGTACGGCGTCTCCTCCCCGCCGTTGAAGAAGTACGTGACGTGCGGGTACTTCTCGGTCTCCGCGACGTGGAGCTGCGGGCGGCCCGTCGCGGCGACGACCGAGGCGAGCGTCACGCTCGGGCGATCGGGCGGGAAGGCGACCGCCCAGTCCCAGGACTCGTCGTACTCGGTGAGGCACGTGTACCGGGCGACCTTCGGGGCGAGGACCTCGGTGATCTGCCGCATCCGGTCGGGCCGGAAGTTGAACGCGAGCACGGAGTCCTCGGGCCGGATGCGCGCCTCGCCGTCGACCGTCGTCGCGGTGATGAACTCGTCGGTCTCCTCGCGGGCGTAGGCGGCCTCGACGGCGGCGCGGGCCGTCTCGGCGTGATGGTCGGCCTTCCCCTCGAGCAGGAGGTCGACAGCGGCCTGCGTGCGCTCCCGGCGCTTGTCGCGGTCCATCGCGTAGTAGCGGCCGATGACCGAGCCGACACGCGCGTTGCCGGCCTGCGCGCACGACGCCTCGACGTCGGAGACATACCCGGCGCCCGCGGTCGGCAGGGTGTCGCGGCCGTCGGTGAACGCGTGGACGACGAGCTCCTTCACGCCGAGCTGCGCGCCCATCTCGATGAGCGCCCGCAGGTGGCGGTCGGACGAGTGGACCCCGCCGTCGCTCACGAGCCCGATGAGGTGCACCCGCGTGTCGCGACCGGCCTCGAAGGCCTCGCGCAGCACCGCGTTCTCGGCGAGCGAGCCGTCCGCGACCGCGTCGTCGATGCGGGTGAGGTCCTGCCGCACGACCGCGCCCGCGCCGAGGTTGAGATGGCCGACCTCGCTGTTGCCCATCTGCCCCTCGGGCAGCCCGACCGCGCGCCCGCACGCCGTGAGCTCGGTGTGCGGGAACCGCTCCCAGAGGTCGTCGAACACCGGCGTCGACGCGAGCGACACCGCGTTGCCCGGGCCGGGAGGCGCGAGCCCCCAGCCGTCGAGGACGACGAGGCAGACCGACGGGAGCGGCGCCGGCACGGCGTCAGCCCTTCGCGCCCTGCGCGACCGCCGCCTCGACGATCGGCACGAACTTCTCGGGGTCGAGCGAGGCACCGCCGATGAGGCCGCCGTCGCAGTCGGGGAGGGCGAGCAGCTCGGCGGCGTTCTCGGCCTTCATCGAGCCGCCGTAGAGGATGCGCATCCGCGCCGCCTGCTCCTCGCTGCGGCCCGCGACGAGCGCGCGGACCCACGCGAGGGCGTCCTGCGCCTGCTCCGGGGTCGCCGTGACGCCCGTCCCGATGGCCCAGACCGGCTCGTAGGCGATGACGACCTCGGCGAGCCGCTCGGTCGGGACCTGCTCGAGCCCCTCCTGCACCTGATGCCGCAGCCGACGCTCGGTGTCGCCGTTCTCGCGCTCCTCCTCGGTCTCGCCGACGCAGAGGATCACCTTGAGACCGGCCTCCATCACGGCCGGCACCTTCTTGCCGAGCGCACGGTCGCTCTCGCCGAAGTACTGGCGACGCTCGGAGTGGCCGACGACCGCGCCGTGCACGTCGAGCTCGGCGAGCATCGGCGCCGACACCTCGCCGGTGAACGCCCCGCTCGCCTCCTCGTGCACGTTCTGGGCGTAGATCTCGACGCGCGAGCCGCGGGTCGAGTCCACCATCGCCTGAAGGGCGGTGAAGGGGACGCAGAGGGCGACGTCCGCGCCCTCGGTCGTCGAGACGCGCGGGAGGAGCGCCTGGATGAAGTCCTCCGCCTCCTCGACGGTCTTGTGCATCTTCCAGTTGCCGGCGATGAGCGGCGTACGTGACATCTAGCTGACTCCTCCGAGGATCTCGACCCCGGGAAGCGTCTTGCCCTCGATGAGCTCGAGCGACGCACCGCCCCCGGTCGACAGATGGGTGACCTGCGATTCCAGGCCGAACTGGGCGAGGGCGGCGGCGCTGTCGCCGCCACCGACGACGGTCGTCCCGCCGCAGCGTGCGACGGCTTCGGCGACGGCCTTCGTCCCGGCCGCGAACGGCTCGAGCTCGAAGGCGCCCATCGGGCCGTTCCAGAACACGGTGCCCGCCGGGACGATCTCGGCGGCGTAGCCCTCCGCGGTGCGCGGGCCGACGTCGAGGCCCATCCAGCCCTCCGGGACGTCGACGCCGTCGAGCGCGCGGACCTCCGCATCGGCGGCGAAGCGATCGCCGAGCACGAGGTCGGTCGGGAGCAGGAGCCGGCAGCCCTTCGCCTGCGCGTCGTCGAGGGCGCGCCTCGCGACGGGGATCCCGTCCTCCTCGCAGAGCGAGGAGCCGACCGAGTGGCCTTGGGCGGCGAAGAACGGGAAGCACATCGCGCCGCCGATGAGGATCGCGTCGGCGCGGTCGAGGAACGCGTCGATGACGCCGATCTTGTCGGTCACCTTCGCGCCGCCGACGATCGCGACGAGCGGCTTCGCCGGCGCCTTCAGGATGCCGGTGAGCGTCTCGACCTCGCGCTGGAGGAGGAGCCCGGCGGCGCTCGGCAGGAGCTTCGCGACCCCGTGGGTCGAGGCGTGCGCGCGGTGCGCCGCGCCGAACGCGTCGTTCACGTAGGCGTCGGCGAGGTCCGCGTAGCGACCGGCGAGCTCGGGGTCGTCCTTCGTCTCGCCCTTCTCGTAGCGGACGTTCTCGAGCATGACGACCGGCGCCGGCGGGATCGCGCTGGGGTCGAGCGAGGGCGCGAGCGCGACGTCGGTCGAGAGGAGCTCGCCGAGACGCGCCGCGACCGGGGCGAGCGACAGCTCGGGCTCGCGGTCCTTCGGCCGGCCGAGGTGGGCGCAGAGGATGATCCGGCCCTCCGCGCCGACCCGCTCGCTCAGCGCCTCGATCGTCGGGAGCGCCGCGCGGATGCGGGTGTCGTCGGTGATGCGACGCCCGCCGGCGCCGTCGTCGTCCAGGGGGACGTTGAAGTCCACCCGGACGAGGACGCGCTTGCCGGCGACGTCGAGATCGTCGAGCGTGCGCACGTGGCGGTGCCGGCTCCTAGAGGACCCGCTGGAGCAGATCGACGCAGCGGTTCGAGTAGCCCCACTCGTTGTCGTACCAGGAGACGACCTTCGCCATCGTCGTGCCCATCATCGCCGTGAGCTGCGCGTCGAAGATCGAGCTGTGCGGGTCGGTGACGATGTCGGTCGAGACGATCGGGTCCTCGGTGTAGCGGAGGATGCCCTTCATCGGCCCCTCGGCGGCGGCCTTCACGGCGGCGTTGAGCTCCTCGGCGCTCGTCTCGCGCGACGTGACGATCGTGAGGTCGACGACCGAGCCGGTCGGCACGGGGGCGCGGACGGCGAAGCCGTTGAGCTTGCCGTTGAGCTCCGGGAGGACGAGGCCGACGGCCTTCGCGGCACCCGTCGAGGTCGGGACGAGGTTCGTCGCGGCGGCACGCGCGCGGCGGAGGTCCTTGTGCGGGGCGTCGAGGAGCCGCTGGTCGCTCGTGTACGCGTGGATGGTCGTCATGAGGCCGTGCTCGATGCCGACGGCGTCGTGGACGGCCTTGGCGAACGGCGCGAGGCAGTTCGTCGTGCAGGACGCGTTCGAGATGACGTGGTGCTTGTCCTTGTCGTACTGGTCGTCGTTGACGCCGAGCACGAGGGTGACGTCCTCGTTCTTCGCGGGCGCGGAGATGATGACCTTCTTCACCGACCCGCCGAGATGGGCCTTCGCCTTCTCGCCGTCGGCGAAGAGGCCGGTGGACTCGAGGACGACGTCGACGTCGTGCGCCGCCCAGTCGATCGCCCCGGGGTCGCGCTCGGCGAACACCTTGATCGTGTTGCCGTCGACGCTGAGGCCGTCGCCGGTCGCCTCGACGGGCCCCGGGTACGGGCCGAGGATCGAGTCGTACTTGAGGAGATGCGCGAGCGTCTCGGAGTCCGTGAGGTCGTTGACCGCGACGAACTCGATGTCGGCGCCGGCCGTCTTCGCGGCACGGAACACGTTGCGGCCGATGCGGCCGAACCCGTTGATACCGACGCGTACGGGCATGGAGTCGATCCTTCCTGTCTGTCTCAGGTGCCGGGGAACGCCGCGCGCGTGAAGGGGTGCGGCGAGGGGGCTCCTACCCTAGTACCCGGCGCTCCGGACCGTCCTGCCGCCGACACGGCGTCACCCGGCGGCCCACGGGGGCCGATGTCTCAGTCCTGACCGGCGACGATCTCGACCCGGAGGCCGTCGGGGTCGCGGAGGTAGGCGGCGTAGTAGCGCGACCCGTACTGCGGCCGGGGCCCCGGCGGCCCGTCGTCCACCCCGCCCGCGCCGAGACCGCCGGCGTAGGCGGCGTCCACCGCCGCCCGGCCGGTCGCCTCGAGCGCGACGTGGCCGTAGCCGGGCTGCGGCGCCCGCCCCCTCTGCACGATCCAGAAGCGCGGGTCGAGCCGACCGTAGGCGACGGCGCCCTCGGCCTCGAACTGGCGACGGCACCCGAGCGGGAAGAAGACCGCGTCGTAGAAGGCGGCCGAGCGGGCGAGGTCGGACACCTCGAAGCCGACGTGGGCGAACACGGCGGAGGATCCTCGCCGCGCGCCCGGACGGATGGCCCGCGGTCGGCGTCCTCCGCGCCCCCCTCCGCCCGGTCAGGGGGTGCCGCGGCCCTTGTCGCGGTGGGCGACCTCGACGAAGAGGTCGTCGCGCTCGCGGTAGCGCTCCCCGAGGTGCTCCGCGATCGCGACCGAGCGGTGACGGCCGCCCGTGCACCCGATCCCGACCATGAGGTGCGTCTTGCCCTCGGCGAGGTACTGGGGCAGGAGGAAGTCGAGGAGCGGGACGAGGTGGCCGTAGAACTCGTCGAGGGTCCCGTCGCGCGAGACGTAGTCGACGATCCGCCGGTCCTCGCCGGTGAGCGGCCGCAGGTCCGGGACGTAGTGCGGGTTCGGCAGGAAGCGGACGTCGAACGCGAGGTCCGCGTCGCGCGGCGGACCGTGCTTGAAGCCGAAGCTCTGGAAGGTGACGGTGAGGCGCGTCGCGGTCTTGCGCGGGAGGAACGCATCGGCGATGCGGCGCCGCAGCGCATGCCCGTTGAGACCCGTCGTGTCGACGATCGCGTCGGCGCGGCCGCGGACCGGCGCGAGCAGCTCGCGCTCGTCGGCGATGCCGTGCGCCACCGACGACTCCGGGGCGAGCGGGTGGCGGCGACGCGTCTCCTTGTACCGCGTGAGAAGCGCCTCCTCGCTCGCCTCGAGGAAGAGGAGCTGGTGGGCGATGCCGCGCTCGTCGAGCTCGTCGAGCATCTCGCGCAGCCCCTCGAAGTAGGAGCCGCCGCGGACGTCGCTCACGACGGCGGCCCGCTCGACCTTCGACCCCTCGTGCATGAAGAGGTCGACGAGCGCCTTGATCATCTCCGGCGGGAGGTTGTCGACGCAGAAGTAGCCGGCGTCCTCGAAGACGTTCATCGCGGTCGACTTCCCCGCCCCGGAGAAGCCGGTGATGATGACGAGGTCGGCGAGCTTCGACCCGATCTCCTCGGCCGCCGCGTCAGGGTCTCCGGTCACCGCCATCGGCTCATGGTCGCAGCTCATCCCGAGGTGCGATGGAGGAAGTTGTAAAGATCGCGCGCGATCTTGCCCGGCAGGCCGGGGACCGCCTCGAGCTGCTCCCGGCTCGCCGACAGGATCGCCTCGGGGGAGCCGAAGTGCGAGAGCAGCAGGCGCTTGCGCGCCTCGCCGACGCCGGGGAGGTCGTCGAGGACCGACGCGGTCATCGCCGCGTCGCGACGCGTCCGGTGGTGGGTGATCGCGAACCGGTGCGCCTCGTCGCGCACCCGCTGCAGGAGCTGCAGCTCCGGCGTGTCGTGGGCGAGGACGATCGGGTCGGAGCGCCCGGGCACGAACACCTCCTCGATCCGCTTCGCGAGCGAGACGACCGCGACGCCGCGCTCCCGGAAGCCCTCGAGCGCCTCGACGCCGGCCGAGAGCTGCCCCTTGCCGCCGTCGATGACGATGACGTTCGGCAGCGTCGCGAAGCTCTCGTTGCGCTTCGGGTCGTGCGGGCTCAGCTCCTGCTGGGACTCCCACTGCGCGTACCGGCGGCGGAGCACCTCGTTCATCGACGCGAAGTCGTCCGGCCGGCCGATCCCCTCCGCACCGCGGATGTTGAACCGCCGGTAGTCCGACTTCTTCGGCGCCCCGCCCTCGAAGACGACCATCGACGCCGTCGTGTGCGTCCCCATGAGGTTGGAGATGTCGAAGCACTCGATGCGGACCGGGAGGACGTCGAGGCCGAGCGCCTCCTGCAGGCCGTCGAGGGCCTCGACCCGCTGCTGGCGACGCCGCTCGCTCTTCAGCTTCTCCTGGTCGAGCGCGAGCGCGGCGTTGCGCTCCGCGAGGTCGAGGATCCGCCTCTTGTCACCGCGCTCCGGGACGCGCAGCTCGACCGCCCGGCCGCGGCGCTCGGCGAGCGCGGACTGCAGCACGTCGAGGTCGGGGAGCTCGTGCTGGACGACGATCTGCGGGGGCACCGACGTCCCGTCGCCGTAGTACTGCAGGAGGAACTCGCTCGCGACCTCCCCCGCCCCGTGCTCGGACGGGTTCTCGAGGTAGAAGCTCTGGCGGTCGGCGAGGACGCCGTCCCGGACCTGGAAGACCTGCGCGTTCGCGTCCGTCCCCTCGACCGCGACCGCCACGACGTCGACGGTGCCGACCGACTCGTTCGCGACGCGCTGGCGCTCGAGCAGCGACTGGACGGCGCGCAGCCGGTTGCGCTCGAGCGCCGCCTGCTCGAACTCCTGGGCGGCGGCCGCCGCCTTCATCTTCGCCTCGAGGTCGCGCTCGATCTCGCGGTAGCGGCCGGAGAGGAACGCGACGACGCCGTCGATCGACTCGCGGTACTCCTCCTCGCTCACGTAGCCGACGCAGGGCGCCCCGCAGCGCTTGATGTAGTAGTCGAGGCACGGCGAGCCCGACCGCCGGCCGGGCTCCGTGCCGTTGCACGAGCGGAACAGGAAGATCTTCGTGAGGAGGTCGAGCGTCCCGCGGACGCGCTTCGCGCTCGAGTACGGCCCGAAGTAGAGGCGCCCCTTCCGGTGCTTCTCGCGGGTGAAGTAGACGCGCGGGAACGCCTCGTCCATCGAGATCGCGATGAACGGGTAGCTCTTGTCGTCCCGCAGCCGGATGTTGAACCGCGGCCGGTACTGCTTGATGAAGTTCTGCTCGGCGAGGAAGGCCTCGGTCTCGGACGCGACGAGGAGGAACTCGACGGACTCGATCGCGTCGACCATCTCGTAGGCGCCGCGCGTCACCGGGTTGGAGAAGTGCGACGCGACGCGCTTGCGGATCGACTTCGCCTTGCCGACGTAGATGACCTTCCCCTTCGCGTCGTGGAAGAGGTAGACGCCCGGGCCGTCGGGCAGGCTCGCGCGCTGCTCCGCGAGCCGGGTCCTGCGGCCTTCCGACGGCACCGTCGACATCCCCTCCGAGGATACGAGGGCCGGACCTCCGGCCCGTGCGAGGGTCGGCGCCTCAGGCGGCCTGGGCGAGGATCGCGTAGCCGGGCTCCGGGGCGACCTCCACCCGGCCGCGCCCCGCCCGCTTCGCGGCGTAGAGCGCCGCGTCGGCCGCCGCGAGCAGGCCGTCGAGCTCCGTGCCGTGCAGCGGCGCGGAGGCGAGCCCCGCCGACAGCCCCACCCCGGACGGCAGATCGTCGCGGGAGGCGCAGGCTGCCGAGAGCCGGTCCAGCAGCTCGACGGCGTGCGCGTGCACGGTCGCCCGCGGCGCGGTGCTCCACAGGACGAACTCGTCGCCGCCGAGCCGGGCCGGATGCCCGTATCCCGCGAGGAGGTGCGCGACCTCCCGCAGGACGGCGTCCCCCGTCGCGTGGCCGTGGGTGTCGTTGACGCTCTTGAACTCGTCGACGTCGACGAGGACGACCGTCCCCCACTCCCCGCGCTCGAGCGCATCCGCGACGCCGTGGGTCCAGTGGCGACGGTTCGCGATGCCGGTGAGGTCGTCGCACGAGGCGAGCCGCTCGAGCTGCGCGACGCGGCGCTGCAGGCCCGTGTCCATCGCCGTCGCGGTCGCCAGCGCGGTCTCCGTCGCGACCAGGTCGAGCACGTCGGCGTGGAGGTCGGCCCGCTCGAGCGCGCGCTGCAGGAGGTCCTGATCGGCGGGCGACCCGGCGAGCATCGCGGCGACGAGGTCGGCGACCTGGACGCAGGCGACCTCGGCGGTCGGGCAGGCCTCGCCGTCGTATCCGCCGTGGTGCCAGGCGATCGCCGCCGGCACGGGCTCCGGGATGCCCCACCGGCGGGCGAGCAGCGCGCCCGCCGCGGCGTGGTCGATGCCGAGCCGCTCGCGTTCGAGCGCGACGCGCTCGCGGCCGGACGGCGCGATTCGCGCGATCGCGTCGAGCGCCTCGTCGCCGAACGCCCGCGGGAGGACGAGCTTGCCGACGTCGTGGAGCAGCCCCGCGAGGTGCGCGAGGTCGCCGTGGTGTCCGGCGCGGTCGGCGACGCCCGCCGCGCCGACGGCGACCGAGAGCGAGTGGAGGTGGAGCTGCCCGTACGCCGCCCCGCCGCCCCCGCGGAAGCGCTCGAGGAAGCGGTAGGTCGCCGTCTCGAGCGTGAGACGCCGCAGCGCCTCGCGCCCGCAGAACATCACCGCCTGACGGATCGACGTCGCCCGGATCGTGTGCGACCGGGCCGCGGAGTTCGCGAACCGCAGCAGGTTCGCCGCGAAGCCGGCGTCGGCGGCCATCGCCGCGACGAGCTCGTCGTTCGTCGCGTTCGGATCGTCGACGACCTGGAGGATCCGGTCGACGGTGCCGTCGAAGACGGGAAGCCTGCCGAGGCCGTCGAGAGCGCTCTCGCAGCACCGCGCGGCGGCAGGGTCGAGCATTGCGGTCCAGTCCTGGACCCCGTTCGGGAACGTGCCATCCATGGCACCCCGTTCGTCGTCCGGGAGGGCGTCGTCCTTGAGCGTCGGCCCGCCGACCTCGACGGGTGGTCGTCCGCTCCGCGCTGTGCGAGGCTGGCCGCCATGGCGACGATGACGACCGTCCGGACCTGCCCCCTCTGCGAGGCGACCTGCGGCCTCGAGGTCACCGTCGACGACGGCCGCGTGACCCGTGTGCGCGGCGACGCCGACGACGTCTTCAGCGCGGGCTTCCTCTGCCCGAAGGGCGTCTCGCTCACCGAGCTGCACGACGATCCGGACAGGCTCCGCGCCCCGCTCGTGAAGCAGCCGGACGGGTCGTTCGCGGAGGCGACGTGGGACGGGGCGTTCGCCGCGGTCGACGAGGGCCTGCGCCGCGTCCAGGAGGCGCACGGCCGCGACGCGGTCGCCGCCTACCTCGGCAACCCGACCGCGCACAACCTCGGGCCGTCCGTCTACGGCCGCGTCCTCCTCAAGGCGCTGCAGACGCGCAACGTCTACTCGGCGAGCACCGTCGACCAGTATCCGAAGCAGATCGCGGCGGCCCACATGTTCGGGACGGCGGTGAGCGTGCCGATCCCCGACCTCGACCGCACGGACCTCCTCGTCGTCCTCGGCGCGAACCCGCTCGCGTCGAACGGCTCGCTCATGACGGCCCCGGACGTCCGCGGGCGGCTGCGGGCCCTGCGCGGCCGCGGGGGCCGCCTCGTCGTCGTCGACCCGCGCCGCACGCGGACGGCGCGAGAGGCCGACACGCACCTCCAGATCCGCCCGGGCACCGACGCCTTCCTCCTCGCCGCGCTCGCGCACGTCCTCTTCGCCGAGGACCTCGTCGACCTCGGCGCCGCCGAGGGCCTCGTCGCCGGGCTCGACGATCTGCGCGAGGCGGTCGCGCCGGTGACGCCGGAGCGCGCGGCCGCCGCGTGCGGGACGGACGCCGAGGCGATCCGCACCCTCGCGCGCGACCTCGCGGCGAGCCCGCGGCCCGCGGTCTACGGCCGGATCGGCACGACGACGCAGGCGTTCGGGACGACCGCGAGCTGGCTCGTCGACGCGGTGAACGTCCTCTGCGGGGCGCTCGACCGGCCGGGCGGCGCGATGTTCACGACGCCCGTCGCCGGGTCGCCGAACACCCAGGGCCGGCCCGGCCCGCACGGGCGCGGGACCCGCCCGGCCCGCTGGTCGAGCCGCGTCCGCGGGCTCGGCGAGGTCCTCGGCGAGCTGCCCGTCGCCTGCCTCGCCGAGGAGATCGAGACGCCGGGCGAGGGACAGGTCCGCGCGCTCCTCACCGTCGCGGGCAACCCCGTCGTCTCGACGCCGAACAGCGAGCGTCTCGATCGCGCGCTCGCCTCGCTCGACTTCATGGTGAGCGTCGACATCTACCTCAACGAGACGACCCGCCACGCCGACGTCGTCCTCCCCACGCCGTCGCCGTTCGAGCGCGCGCACTACGACCTCTTCCTTTACCCGTTCGCCGTCCGCGACATCGCGAACTACTCGCCGCCGACGCTCCGGGCTCCCGAGGGGATGCCCGACGAGTGGGAGACGCTGCTGCGGCTCGTCGGGATCGCGACCGGCCAGGGACCGGACGCCGACGTCGCCGCGATCGACGACGCGATCACCGCCGAGGCGGTGCGGCGCGAGTGCGCGACCGAGGGCTCCCCCGTCGAGGGCCGCGACCCGCAGGAGGTCCTCGCCGCGCTCGGCGAGCGGCGCGGTCCCGAGCGGATCCTCGACCTCTCGCTGCGCTGCGGCCCGTTCGGCGCCGGCTTCCCCGGGATCGGGGCGCCCGGTCCCGGTCTCGCCCGCGCGTCGGGCGCGGGACCCAACGGCGACGACCCGCTGCCCGCGACGCTCGCCGCCGCCCCTGACGGCGTCTCGCTCGGCGCCCTCGAGGGCGCGCCGCACGGCCTCGATCTCGGCCCGCTGAAGCGGCGGCTGCCCGAGGTCCTGCGCACGCCGAGCGGCAAGATCGAGCTCGCGCCCGAGGCCCTGCTCGCGGACGTCCCGCGGCTCGTCGAGGAGCTCGACGCGGCGGCCGAGCGCAGCGCCGCGAACGGGGACGCCGGCCTGCTCCTCATCGGCCGGCGCGACCTGCGCTCGAACAACTCGTGGATGCACAACCTGCCGCTCCTCGTCAGCGGGCCGGCGCGCTGCACGCTCCTCGTCCATCCCGACGACGCGGCGCGTCTCGGCCTCTCCGACGGCGGCAGCGCGTCGATCGCCTCCCGCGCCGGCTCGGTCGTCGCTCCCGTCGAGGTGAGCGACGAGATGATGCCCGGCGTCGTCTCGCTCCCGCACGGCTGGGGCCACGGGGCCGAGGGCGTCGACATGGGCGTGGCGCGCGAGCACGCCGGCGTCAACTCGAACGTCCTCACCGACGAGACGGTCGTCGAGCCGATCACCGGGACCGCCGTCCTCAACGGGATCCCGGTCACCGTCGCCGCGGCCTGACCGACCGCCGCATCCCGCCTGACGTTCCTCACGCTGGGCGTGAGGAACGTCAGGTCGGGGGCGTGATGCGCGGCCTCAGCGGCCGACGCCGACCGCCTTCGCGAGCTGCTCGCCGCGCATGGGTCCGCCGCGCGCCTTCTCGTAGCCGGTGAAGAGGATCGCGACGTAGCCGCCGTCGCGCGCGTCCGGGGGAAGCTCGGCGTCGAGCTTCCACTCGCCGTCGTCGATCTCGGCCCGGTCGGTGAAGAGGAAGGGGCGGCCCGCCGCGTCGGAGTACTCCACCTTGATCCGCACGACGCCGCGCGCCCGGGAGGAGATCGTGCCCTCGGCGAGGAGCCGGCCGTCCCGGATCTCGAGCCGCTCCCGGGTGAGCCGGGCCTTCTGGTCGGCCGCGCGCAGCCGCACCGACTGGTCGCGCACGCCGGGCGCCCCGTCCTTGCCCGCGAACCGCAGGGTGAAGATCCCCGTGTCCTTGCGCGACTGCCGCGCGGGGAGCCGCTGGTCGATCCGGATCGTGCCCTCGTCGACGGTCTCCTCGAAGCGCGTCCGGCGACCGCTCGAGACGTAGCTGATCTCGACGTCCTCGTCGTCGATCCGGCTCGTCATCCGCGCGAGGACGTCGAGGCGACGCCGGCTGCCGTCCCGCGGGACGCCGGCGCGGCGGACCTGGATCTTCGCCGAGTACGGCGGCTCGACGACCGCCGTGGCGAGAGGAGCGACGAACGGGAACACCGGCGCGGGAGCGGGCGCGGGCGCCGGTGGAGGCGCAGGCGGCGGCGGAGGCGCCTCGACGGTGAAGGCTCGCTGCGCGGGAGTCGGGTCGGCGTTGCCGACGACGTCGGTCGCCGTCACCGAGACCGTGTGCGGACCGACGGCGAGCGCGGGGGTCGTGAACGTCGTCGTGCACGGCGCGGGCGCGCCGCCGTCGATCGCGCACGCGAACGACGCCCGGCGCTCGGTCGCCGAGAACGTGAAGGTCGGGCTCGAGTCGCTCGTCGGCCCGGACGGCCCGGACTCGATCGTCGTGTCGGGCGGGGTCGTGTCCGGGCACTCTCCGCTCACGACGCGGCGGAAGACCTGCGTCGCGTCGTTCGTCGTCCACCCGGGGTCGAGGTTCGCCGCCGACGAGGCGAAGGCGACGCAGTGCCCGTCGGCGGAGATCGCGGGCGTCTCCGAGGCGGCGTCGCCGAGAGCATCGCCCGGCGACGCCGAGCGGCTCGCGAGCACCGGGTCGGCCGCGGGGTTCGCGAGGTCCTTCACGAAGACGTCGGCGACGCCGTTGGCGTCGGCGCCCCCGCCGAGGAGGTTCGTCGCCGTCGAGCGGAACGCGACGGTCGTCCCGTCCTCGGAGAGCGACGGCTGCACCGAGTGGCCGTCGGGCGTCGCCCCGCCGCTGCCATCGCTCCCGAGGAGGATCTCGTGGGTCGCGAGGTCGCGGACGAGGACGCTCGCGAGGCCGTGCGTCGCGTCGGGGTGGAGGTTGCTCGACGAGGAGCTGAACGCGACGCGCATCGCGTCGCCCGACAGGCTCGGCGCGCGAGACGGCTGGTCGCCGCCGGCGCCGTCGGCGCCGGCCGCCCGGCTCGCGCGGACGGTCGTCCCGGCGGCGACGTCGCGGACGAAGACGTCCTCGGCGGCGTTGTCGGCACCCGGCGCGAGATCGGCGGTGGACTCGAACGCGATGTGCGAGCCGTCCCAGTCGAGGGACAGGTCGGTCGGGTCGGCCGTCGGCACCGACTCGTCGTCGGCCTGGTGGACGTAGGTCGTCGTGCCGGCGGCGAGGTCGCGGACGTAGAGCTCCTCGCGGCCCGCGAACGGGCCGAGCGCCACGGCCGGGTCGAGGTCGGCGCCGTCGGCGCAGAGGAACGCGACGCGGTTGCCGTCCCCGGAGATCGCGGACCGCTGGCAGATCGCCGGTGACGGCGTCGCGATCGCGGTCGGGCGGCTCACGAGCGTCGTCGCACCGGCCTCGACGTCACGGACGTAGACCTGCACGTTGCTGCCCGCTCCGGGCCGCAGGTCCGCGGCCTGCGAGTCGAACGCGACGCGGTCGCCGTCGGCGGAGATCGACGCTCCGCTCACCCCGCCGCCCTTCGCGGGGTGGCCCGGCGAGGCCGTGCCGGCGCCGGCGACGTCGACCTGGACGGTCTCGTCGGTCGCGGTGTCGCGTCGGAAGACGTGAGCGCCCGCGACGTCCGCCGCCGGGAAGCTCGCGAGGTCGACGAGCGCGTCGTTCGCCGAGCGGAACACGACGTGACGCCCATCCCACGAAGCGGCCCGGTCGCCGCTCGTCGACTCGAGGTCGCCGTTGCCCGTGAACGGCCCCGTGCCGCTCGGTCGGGTGACGTAGAGCGTCGTGTCGGGTGCGGTCGGGTGACTCGAGCGGCGGCGGACGAACGCGCGGACGAAGCCGTCGTCGTCGTCGGCCGACAGGGCGTCCGTCGTCGCATGGGAGCCGCCCGCGAAGGCGACGGTGCTCCCGTCCCCGGAGATCGCTGCGTCCTGCGCGCCGGCGACGGCGCCCGTCGCCCCGGTCTGCCGGCTCACGAACTCGGTCGTCCCCGCGGTGAGGTCGCGGACGTACGTCGTCGTCGTGCTGTCGCCGTCGCCCGCGACGAGGCCCTGGGCCCCGGACTGGAAGGCGACGAGGGTCCCGGCGTCGTCGATCGCGGCCTGCGTCCCGACGTTGAGACCCGAGATCTCGGTGTCGTCGTCCTTGAGGCTCGCGCGGACGGTGGAGTCGGCGTTGAGATCGCGCACGAAGACGTCGATCGACCCGTTGCCGTCCCCCGCGACGAGATCGGTCGCGGCCGACTCGAAGGCGACGAAGTCGCCGTTGCCCGAGATCGCCGCGTTGCGGGAGAAGCCGTCGCCCGCCGCGGTCGCCGCACCGGTCGGCCGGGAGGCGAGCACCGTCTGGTCGGTGCTCAGCGTGCGGACATAGACGTCGAACGTGCCGTTCGTGTCGAGAGCGGCGTTCTCGAGGTCTCCGCTGTTCGTGTAGAAGGCGACGACGTCGCCGTCGTCGCTGAGGCTCGGCGCCGAGCCGAAGCGCGCGTCGCCGCCCGCGCCGTCGATGCGGGAGGCGAGGATCGTCGTCGCCGCGGCGATGTGACGCACGTAGACGTCGCCGCTGCCGTTGGTGTCGTTCGTCGTGTCGACCTGGACGTCCGTCACGAAGGCGACGTGGGACCCGTCCCCGTCGATCGACGGCCTGCTCGCACCGCCGACCGCCGAGGTGCCGAGGTGGGCGGCGCTCACGAGCGTCGTCGTGTCGGACGCGATGTCGCGGACGTAGACGTCCTTCGAGCCGTTCGTGTCGCTCACCGGATCGAGCGCGGCCGTCGTCTCGAAGGCGACGCGGGTCCCGTCATCGGAGATCGCGGGCAGCGAGCTGTCGGCGTCGGCGGGCGCGCCCGCGACGCCGGTCCGCCGGCTCACGAGGATCGTCGTGTCGGTCTGCGTGTCGCGGACGAACACGTTCTCGACGCTGTCGTCGTCCTCGCTCGACATCCCGTCTGCCGTCGAGGAGAACGCGACGAAGCGGCCGTCCTGGGAGAGGTTCGCGTTCTCGCCGTGCTTCGTCAGCCCTGCCGCTCCGCCCAGACTGCTGTCGCCGGTGAGCCCGGCCGGCACGCCGCTGGTGCCCGTCGGCTGGGAGACGAGGCGGGTGTCACCTGGCCCTGCCGCGACACCGATCGCGGCGACGATCGCGACGAGCACGAGCGTCGCCGCCATCGCTCCTGCGAGACGTCGGCTGCGCGGCATCGTGCTCTCCCCTCGTCCTCGTCGGTCGTGTGTGCGCCGACCGACACGACGATCGAACCGCGTCCGGCATCGCCGATCAAGGGGCTGAGACGGATATGGGACCGACCTGGGCCGCACCGCGGGCGCCGCCCCGCCGCGCGGCGCGGTATGAACGCGGCCGCGGCGGGTACCGTCGCCGGACCGTGGCCAGCGACGCCGACATCCGCCGTGCCGCCCGCGAGCGCTTCGGCTGGCCGAACCTGCGCCCGGGCCAGCTCGAGGCCGTGCGCAGCGTGCTCGCCGGCCGCGACACGCTCGCGATCATGGCGACCGGCGGCGGGAAGTCCGCGATCTATCAGATCGCCGGGCTCTTCCTCGACGGCCCGACGGTCGTCGTCTCGCCGCTCATCGCCCTGCAGCGCGACCAGGTCGAGCAGGCCGAGGACGCCGACAGCGGCGGCGCCGTCGAGCTCAACTCGACGCTGAGCGACGCGCAGCGGGAAGAGGTCCTCCGGGCGCTCGAGTCGTGGGAGGTCGAGCACGTCCTGCTCGCGCCGGAGCAGCTCGCCCGCGCCGACACCCGCGAGCGGCTGGCCGCAGCGCGACCGTCGCTCTTCGTCGTCGACGAGGCCCACTGCGTGAGCGAGTGGGGGCATGACTTCCGGCCGGACTACCTCGAGCTCGCCGCCGCCGCCGACGCGCTCGGCCGGCCGCCGATCCTCGGGCTCACGGCGACGGCCGCCCCGCCGGTGCGGGCCGAGATCATCGAGCGGCTCGGCCTCGACGAGCCGAAGGTCGTCGTCCGCGGCTTCGACCGGCCGAACCTCTGGCTCGGCGTGCGGCGGATCACCGGTGATGCCGACGACAAGCGCCGCGCCGTCCTCGACCGCGTCGTCGAGCTCGGCGGGACCGGCATCGTGTACGTCGCGACGCAGAAGGCGACCGAGGAGGTCGCGCGCGAGCTGCGGGAGCGCGACGTCCGCGCGACCGCCTACCACGGCGGCATGAGCGACGCGAAGCGCGACCGCGCGCAGGACGCGTTCATGGACGACGACGGGGACGTCGACGTCATGGTCGCGACGATCGCCTTCGGCATGGGCGTCGACAAGCCGGACGTCCGCTGGGTGGTCCACCACGACGTCTCGGAGTCGGTCGACGCCTACTGGCAGGAGGCGGGTCGCGCGGGCCGCGACGGCGAGCCCGCCCGCGCCGAGCTCTTCTACCGGCCCGAGGACCTCGGGCGCCGGCGCTTCTTCGCGAGCGGGCGCGTCGACCGCGCGACGATGGAGCGCGTCGCCACCGTCCTCGACGCCCACGGCCAGCCCGTCGACCCGCGCGAGGTCGCCGACCGGCTGGCCCTCTCGCGCTCCAAGCTGACGACGATCGTCCACCGCCTCGAGGACGCCGGCATCGTCGAGGTCCTCGACGACGGTCGGGTCGCCGCGGTCGGCGGCGCCGACGTCGACGACGGCGTGGAGGCCGCGGCCCAGGCCGAGGAGGACCGGCACAGCTTCGACCGCTCGCGCGTCGAGATGATGCGCGGGTACGCCGAGCACGACGGCTGCCGCCGCGCCTACGTCCTCGGGTACTTCGGCGAGGGCTACGAGCCCCCGTGCGGCGCATGCGACGTCTGCGACGCCGGCCGCGGTTCCGAGGACGAGGCGGACAGCGCCTACCACGTCGGCGAGCGCGTCGAGCACCCGACGTTCGGGCACGGGACCGTCCAGCGCGTCGGCGACGGCGAGCTCGTCGTCGTCTTCGACCGCATCGGCTACCGGACGCTCTCGGAGGACCTCGTCGAGGAGCGGGGCCTCCTCGAGGAGGAGGAGGAGGAGGAGGAGGACGAGGAGAGCGCCGGCCACGGCGGCTGAGCGCCGCGCCGCGGACCGCGGCGCGAGAACTCAAAGGCGGCCCGCATGCGACACGGTCCGAGTTCTCGCCGGTGGACGGCGCGGGGCTCGTCTCGCATCAGCGCACGAGCCTCACCGGCATGCCCGCCGCCCCCAGGCCGGCGCCGTCGCCGGTCCCGAGGACGAGCGCGAGGATCCTCGCGACGTAGGCGCGGGTCTCCGCGTACGGGCCTGCGCAGCCGCAGCGGCGGACGGCCTCCGGGCCCGCGTTGTAGGCGGCGAGCGCGAGCGGGACGCTGCCGAACAGGCGGAGGAGGTCGCGCATGAGGTGGGCCTGAGCGTCGATCGCCGCGACCGGGTCGAACGGGTCGCGCAACCCGTACTGGCGCGCGGTCCCCGGCATGAACTGCGCGATGCCGAGCGCACCGGCCGACGAGCGCGCGTGCGGGTCGAACCCCGACTCGGCGCGCAGCTGCGCGGCGAGCAGCACCGCGCCGACGTTCCACCGCTGCGCCGCCCGCGAGAGCGCCGCGCGGTATCCCGCGGGCACCCAGGCGGGCAGGGCCGTCCCCGCGGCGCCGTCCCCGCTCGGCCGACGGCCGCCGTACCCGACCGACGCGCTGCCCGCGTTGCGGGCGTACCCCCAATGCCAGGGCTCCCACGAGTACCGCTGGACGAAGCCGAATCGCGGGGCGTGGCGCGCGAGCCAGCCGTACGCCGAGCGCGGGCCGATGTCGAGCTCGGTGCCGAGACGGTGGAGGCTGCGGCCGGGCGGCGCGACCCACTTCGGGTCCGGCCGGCGCGCGAAGAGCACCGCCTGCTCGGCGTCGCCGCGGTAGCCGGACACGACGACGAGCGCCACGCCGTCGGCCTCCGCGGCCTCACGCATCCGATCGTAGGCGCGCGCGACGTCGGGGCGCATCGGCTTGCCGTCGCGGTGGGCCAGCGGGCCCGCGTACTCCCCCGCTGCGCCCGCGGCCGCGCCGGCGGGAACGCCCGACGGCGGCACGAGCTCGGCCTCGGCCACCGCACCCGCGGGCACCGCGACGCCGAAGGCGCGCACGTCGTCGGCGACGGTGACGACGACGCGGACCGGCACGTCGTCGGCGCCGGCCCCCGGCGGGCGGGGGAACCGGACGCGCACGTCGCGGGCGCCGTTGCGCCGGGCC
>NZ_JBLKKY010000054.1:0-30135 GCF_059438195.1 Paraconexibacter sp. | reverse complement strand
CCCGCGGCTCCGTCGGGCGGCCTGCCGGCCGCGCGGTCCGCGGGCGCGACCGGTCGCGTCGCCGCGTCCGGCAGGGGCCGCGGCGCCGCGGCGATGCGCGGCCAGAGCACGGCGAGGGCGGCGGCGAGGACGAGGACGGCGAGGGGCCCGACGGTGCCCCACCGGATGCGGGAGTGGAGCGGTGCGGGGTCGTGATCGGGGTCCATGCCCCCATGAGGGCCGCGCCACCCGGGTTCGCCCCCCCTCGCGGCGGCACGCCCGCGCGGGCGGGCCGCTGCTACCGTTCGGGGTCGAATGGCACCCTCCGCCCCGACCTACGACCTCACGCTGCTCCTCGACACGGCGGCCGACGCCGACCGTCGCGCGAAGATCCTCGCGGACACGCAGGCGCTCATCGAGCGTCTCGGCACGCTCGTCGGCACGCACGACTGGGGCACGCGCCCGACGGCCTACGAGGTCCGCAAGCACGGCGACGCGGAGTACCGCCTCCTCCAGTTCCAGGGTCCGCGCGAGCTCCTCGAGGAGCTCAACCGGGTGCTCTCCATCACGGACGGCCTGCTGCGCTACCGCATCATCAAGCTCGCGCCCGGCGTCGGCGAGGTCCCGGACCTCAAGGCCGAGGCCGCGCAGCAGCAGCAGCAGCCGACCGAAGAGCCCGCCCCGGCCGCTTCCTGATCGCCTCGCCGGCGCGTCAGACGCGTCGGCGGTCCCGCGACTTCCTGACGAATCCTCGCAACGAGCGGGGACACCGGAGATGACCTCCGGCCCCGGGTCTATCCTCGACCGGGACCAGAGCGAATCGTTCGCCCCCGAAAGGAGCACCGCGGACCATGGCCGCGACGAACATCAACCGCGTCGTCCTGACCGGCAATCTCACGAGCGACCCCGATCTGCGCTCGCTCCCGAGCGGGACGGCGGTCTGCCGGCTGCGCGTCGCCTGCAACACCCGCCGCAAGGACGCCTCCGGCGAGTGGGTCGACAAGCCGAACTACTTCGACGTCACCGTGTGGGGCGCGCAGGGCGAGAACTGCGCCCGCTACCTCTCGAAGGGCCGCCCGGTCGCGATCGACGGTCGCCTCGAGTGGCGCGAGTGGGAGGAGCGCGAGACCGGCAAGAAGCGCCAGTCGGTCGACATCGTCGCCGACTCCGTCCAGTTCCTCGGCGGCCGCGGCGAGGGCGAGGGCGGCTCCTACGGCGGCGGCCAGCAGTCCTCGGGCTTCACCCCGCAGTCGGACATCCCGGCCGACTCCTCCGACTTCGCGCCCGCGCCGGTCGGCGGCTCGTCACCGGCTCCGGCCGGGGACGACGACATCCCCTTCTGACCCGTCATCGCGCCGGGCGACCGCCGCACGGGGCGGCCGGCGCGATCGCGAGAACCCAGGCGCGGCTCCTCTGCGGCACGGCCTGGGCTCCCGCCCGTTCCGAGGCCGTTCCGCCCGGCTCCCGCGCGGTCCGACCGACTCGCGTGGTAGCCGAGCGGTCGCCGTCCGCGGCGACGTGTCACAATGCCCCTTCGCGCGCGGAGCCGGGTGAGCCCGGCGCATCCTGCGCGCCTGCGACACACCACTTCACGAGGACTTCGTTTTGGCCAAGCAGCGCAACCGCGGAAAGGCGACCTCCCGCCGCCGTGACAAGAAGGGCGGGCCCGGCAGCGGCCGCCGCAAGCCGTGCCTGCACTGCAAGGAGAAGATCGATCGCGTCGACTACCGCGATCTCACGACGCTCCGCAAGTTCATCTCCGAGCGCGGCAAGATCCGCTCCCGGCGCATCACCGGCGCGTGCCGTCGCCACCAGAACCAGATCGCGACGGCCGTGAAGCGCGCCCGTGAGCTCGCGCTCCTGCCGTACGTCAACGAGAGCGCGACCGACTCCCGCGAGCGCGGCGGCCGGGACCGGGACCGGGATCGGGACCGCTAGACCGATGCCCGAGGCCATCCTCCTCCAGGACGTCGAGTCGCTCGGCGAGAAGGGCACCGTCGTCACGGTGTCCAAGGGCTACTTCCGCAACTACCTCGAGCCGCGCAAGCTCGCCGCCCCGGCGACGAAGGCGGCGATCGCCGCGTCGCAGCGCCGCGCCGAGGATCAGGCGCGCGCCCAGGCCGCGGCCCGCAGCGAGGCCGCCGAGCTCGCCGAGGTGCTCAACCGCACCGTCCTCACCATCTCGCAGCAGGCCGGCGAGGACGGCCGCCTCTTCGGATCGGTGACGACGCAGGACATCGCCGACGCGATCAAGGAGGCCCGCGGGGTCACCGTCGACAAGCGGAAGATCGTGCTCGACGAGGCGATCAAGACGACCGGCACCTTCCAGGTCGACGTCGAGGTCGCCGACGGCGTCCACGCGACGGTGAAGACGATCGTCACCGAGGCCTGAGACGAGCGCGCCGCGACGCGCGCCGCCGCACTCCGCACACGGGCGCCCGACGGGCGCCCGTCGTCGTCTCGGGACGCCCTGCGGAAATCCGCGCAGTTTCCGGCCGGAGCTCCGGAAGCCCTCTGACCGGCTCGCTACCCTCGCTCGTTCCCGATGAACGCCTTCCCCGACGACTTCGATCCCGGACGCGACTTCGGGGCACCGGTCGCGGCGCCGTCCGCGCCGGGTACCGGCACGGTGCCGCCGCACTCCGCCGAGGCGGAGCAGAGCGTCCTCGGGGCGATCCTCCTCTCGGAGAAGACGCACTACGCGTACATCATCGAGGAGAACCTCGAGCCGCGGGACTTCTACCGGGAGCGCCACCGCGTCGTCTTCGAGTCGATGCACGCGCTCTACGAGGAGAACGAGCCGATCGACGTGCTCACCCTCACCGAGCACCTGCGCTCGCGCGGCAAGCTCGACGACATCGGCGGCCAGGCGCAGATCGACGCGCTCGCCGCCGCGGTCCCCGCGGTCGGCAACCTCCGGCAGTACGGCAAGATCGTCAAGGAGCACTCGCTCCTGCGCCGGCTCCTGCAGTCGACCTACGAGATCCAGGCCGCCGTCCACGCGGGCGAGGCCGACGCGAAGCAGCTCGTCGAGCGCGCGGAGACGCAGATCCTCGAGGTCGCCGACCTCGACCGCTCGAAGGAGTTCGTGCAGGTCGGGAAGATCCTGCACCACGAGATCGACGTCTGGCAGAAGCTCGCGACCGAGGGCATCCAGCTCACCGGCACGCCGTCGGGCTACGAGGATCTCGACGAGATCACCGGCGGCTTCCAGCCCGGCAACCTCATCATCCTCGCCGCGCGACCCTCGATGGGCAAGTCGGCGCTCGTCACGAACATCGCCGAGAACGTCGCCCTGCACAAGGCGACGCCGCGCCCCGTCGCCCTCTTCAGCCTCGAGATGTCCGAGGGCGAGCTCGCGCAGCGGTTCGTCGCGTCGCAGTCGCGCATCCGCGGCGACGACCTGCGCAAGGGCCGGCTCAAGGGGGAGCGCGAGTGGAAGCGCGTCCTCGAGACGTCCGCGCGCTTCGACGCCGCCGAGCTCTTCGTCGACGACTCGTCCGACGTCGGGCTCCTCGAGATCCGCGCGAAGGCGCGCCGCCTGCACCAGCAGTCGCCCCTCGGCCTCATCATCGTCGACTACCTCCAGCTCATGCGCGCGGACGGCCGCATCGAGAACCGCGTCCAGCAGGTGAGCGCGATGTCCCGCGGCCTGAAGATCCTCGCGCGCGAGCTCGAGGTCCCGGTCATCGCCTTGTCGCAGCTCTCCCGCGGCGTCGAGTCGCGGACCGACAAGCGACCGATGCTCTCCGACCTCCGCGAGTCCGGCGGCATCGAGCAGGACGCGGACCTCGTCATGTTCATCTACCGCGACGAGTACTACTACCCCGAGACGACCGAGGCGCCCGGCGAGGCGGAGCTCATCATCGCCAAGCACCGCAACGGCGGCCTCGGGACCGTGAACCTCACCTTCCAGGGCGAGTACCCGCGCTTCCTCTCGCAGATGCGCGACGCGGCATGACCGGTCCCGACTGCCCCTACGAGCTCTGCGACGGCTCCGGCTTCGTCGTCGACGAGGAGACGCGGATCGCCCGCCGGTGCCGCTGCCGCGACCAGCGGATCGCGGCCCGGCGCGCGCGCTCCCTCTCCCGCTCGATCCCGAAGAAGTACCGCGGGCTGTCGTTCGACCGGCCGCCGGTGAGCGACATGCCGGACTACATCCTCCGCGTCATCCGCGCCTACGTGCGCGACATCGACGCGGCGCTCGACGAGGGCCGCGGGCTCTGGCTCTTCGGCGACGTCGGGACGGGCAAGACCTCGCTCGCGATGCTCGTCTCGCAGGAGGCGATCGCCCGCGGCCGCTCCGTCGCGATCTACTCGCTGCCGCGGCTCCTCGCCGAGATCCGCACGACGTTCGACGAGGAGAGCGACGCCTCGTACACCGAGCTGCTCGACCGGCTCACCGCCGTCGACCTCCTCCACATCGACGACGTCGGCGCCGAGAAGACCTCGCCCTGGGTGCTCGAGCAGCTCTACGCGATCGTCAACGCCCGCTACGAGGAGGAGCGCGCCGTCGTCCTCACGACGAACCTCAGCGAGGACGAGCTGAGCGAGCAGATCACCGAGCGGACCGTGAGCCGGCTGCGCGAGATGTGCGAGCTCGTCCCGCTCATGGGGGCCGACCGGCGCCTGCGCGAGGAGCCCGTCCCGGAGCGCCTCGCCGTCCTCGGGGAGGAGAGCGGGGAGCCGGCGCGCTGGGGTGGGAGCGGCGAGCTGGCCGACGAGAGCGACTGGTCGCGCCGTAGACTCTGAGCGACATGCCAGGCACCGTCATCGTCGGCGCTCAGTGGGGAGACGAGGGGAAGGGCAAGGTCATCGACCTCCTCGCCGCGCGCGCGGACGCCGTCATCCGCTTCCAGGGCGGGAACAACGCAGGACACACGATCGTCCACGGGGGCGAGACGTGGAAGTTCCACCTCGTGCCGTCGGGGATCCTCTACCCCGGCAAGACGTGCGCGATCGGCAACGGCGTCGTCATCGACCCCTCGGTCCTCACGGAGGAGATCGACGGCCTCAGGGAACGCGGCGTCGACGTCAGCGGCCTCAAGGTGAGCGCGAACGCGCACGTCATCATGCCCTACCACCGGCTGCTCGACCGCGCCGGCGAGGACCGGCTCGGCCGCAACGAGATCGGCACGACGAAGCGCGGGATCGGCCCCGCCTACGCCGACAAGGCCGCGCGGCTCGGCATCCGCGTGCAGGACATGCTGGACGAGAAGATCCTCAAGAAGAAGATCATGGCCGCGCTCGAGCCCAAGCGCGCGATGCTCCGCCCCTACGACAAGGACGCGGAGTTCGCCGAGCAGCTCGATCTTCAGCAGATGACGCTCGACCTGCTCACCTTCGGCCACCGCCTCGAGCAGCACATCGCCGACACGAGCGCGCTCGCCTGGCGGGCGCTCGACGAGGGCAAGCTCGTCCTCTTCGAGGGAGCGCAGGGTGCCCTGCTCGACATCGACCACGGCACGTATCCGTTCGTCACCTCGTCGAACCCGGTCGCGGGCGCCGCGTGCATCGGCGCCGGCGTCGGCCCGCGCGACATCGACGAGGTCTGGGGCATCGCGAAGGCCTACGCGACGCGCGTCGGCGCCGGCCCGTTCCCGACCGAGCTCCTCCCGGGCGACGAGGTCGGCGACGGGATCATCGACCGGGGCGGCGAGTACGGCACGACGACGGGCCGGCGGCGACGCGCCGGCTGGCTCGATCTCGTCGCGCTCAAGTACGCGGCGCGCATCAACTCGCTCACCGCGCTCTGCATCACGAAGCTCGACGTCCTCTCGGGCCTCGACACGATCCGCGTCTGCACCCGCTACCGGGGCGAGGAGGACGCGGTCTTCGAGTCCTTCCCCTACCACCAGACGGTGCTCCATCACGCCAAGCCGGAGTACGTCGACCTCCCCGGCTGGAGCGAGGACATCAGCGCCTGCCGCAGCGAGGACGAGCTGCCGCAGGCGGCGCGCGACTACCTCGCGTTCATCGCCGAGCAGACCGGCGTCCCGATCGCGCTCATCGGCGTCGGGCCGGCGCGCGACGCGACGATCTGGACGAAGGCGGGCGAGCAGACCGTCGCCGGCCGCGCGCCGTCCGTCGTCTGACGCCCCGCCACCGCGCGTGAGCGTGGATCCACCTGGCCGTGAGCCGGGTGAATCCACACTCACGCCTCGGGGCGAGCGCAGGACGACGCGGCGGGCCGCCGTCGGGCGGTCGGCCGCCGAGCCGCCGCCGACCGCGCGCACCGTCACGGCGCCGCGGCGCACGCCGCGCAGCCAGCGCCGGCCCTCGCGGGTGAGGGGCACCGAGACCCAGTGCGCCCGACCGGGGCGGACGACGAGCCGTCGCGACGCGACGCGGAGGCTGCGGGTCCTCGTGCCCTTGCGGACCCGGGCCGTCGCGCGGACGCGGACGACCATCCGCCGGCCGCTGCCGCCGATGCGGACCCGGAGCGCGTCGCGGCGCAGCGCCAGCGCGCGCGAGAAGCGGTCGCGTCCGCCGAGCCGAAGGCGCGCGGGACCCGCCGGCGGCGGGCACGTGCCGAGCTCGGCGGCGACCGCGCGATACATCGCGTTCCACTCCTCGGCGGCGAACTCCGTGTCGAAGCCGTACGCCCCGGGGTGGGTGATCGGGCCGTCGTCGGGCCGCGAGTCGAGTCCGAAGGCGTGCGAGAGCCGCACGCCTCCACCTGCCGCCAATCCGAGTGAACGGAAGCGTACAGATGAGACGGAGGCAAAGGCCGCATCCCCACCACCTCGGGAGCTCGTCCCGCCGAAGGGCTAGAGAGCCGCGAGGGCTTCGCGGGCGGTACGGACGTGCATGGGCGAGAAAGCGGGGTTCGAGTCGATCGCCTCCTGCAGCCAGCGCCGTGCCTCGTCGTCGCGGCCGACGGCTCGGGCGGCCATCCCCGCATGGAAGAGGAACGCCGCTTCGCGCGTGCCCAGACGCAGAGCGCGCCGCGCGTACACGAGACCCTCCTGCGGTCTGCCAGCGCGGGTGAGCGCCCATCCCAGCGCATCGGCGGCCCGGACGCTCGGTCCGTTCGCCCAGGCGGCGCGGCCGGCTCGAACCGCCCGGTCGCGGTCGCCGTGGTCGGCTTCGAAGAGCGCCTTCTCCGTCTCGGTGTTCTCGCCGGCCGCCTCGAGCGCCTTCAGCTCGACGGGGACCTTCGCGAGCGTGCGGCGACCCGCAGCGGTTTGCCCCGTCACGAGCTCGAGCTCGCCCAGCAGCACGACGTACTCCTGCTTCGCGTCGCGCGAGACGACGTCGCGGAGCCTCTCGATCGCCTTGTCGAGGCGTCCGGCCGCGATGTCGAGGCGCGCGAGGCCCGCCGCGGCCGCGGCATACCGCGGGACCTTCGCGAGCGCCGAGCGGAAGGCGGCGCGCGCCCTCTCGGGCCGCTTCTGCGCGAGCTCGAGGTTGCCGATGAGCGACTGCACGAAGGCGACGTTCTCCGGGCCCGCGCCGCCGGCGGACGCCGCGAGGGCGAGGACCACGAGCGCGCCGTCGAGGTCGCCCCTGAGTTCGCGGAGATAGCCCACCCGCGAGTAGGAATCGAGGCTGGGCTTGCGGTCGACCATCTCTTGGAGCACCTTCTCGGCCTCCAGGTAGCGTCCGAGCTCGACGTTCGCGTCGACGACGACACCGAGCGGCCGCACCATCTCAGGAGCGAGACGGCGCGCGCGCTGCCCGTCTTCCAACGCCCCGCGGAAGTCATGGCGGCCGAGTCGGAGTGATCCACGCTCCGTGTAGGCCTCAGCGCTCGAGGGGTCGCGCTCGAGCGCGCGCCGGAGTACCTCGTCCACCTGAACGTACGCCTGCGTATCGGCACCCGCTCGGACCTCACCCAGCAGCGTCGATGCGATGAGGATGAGCGGTCGAGGATCGTCCGGGCGCTCTCGCGCCGCCCTCTCGAGCTCGACGATGCGTCGCTCCGACGGAGCGGTCCGAGCGGCCTGCGCCTGCTGGTCGGCAACGGAGCCGTCCCGGGTGAGGGTGAAGACGAGCGCCCCGAGCCCGAAGGAGGCGATGCAGATGACGATGAGCTTGCGCATGGGTACCTCGATCACGCCGACGGAGGCGGACCGCTCGGGCGGCCCGCCTCCGCGACGAGAGTCGTCAGGAGGGGTTGTCCGCGGGTGTCGGAGCGTGGGGGGGCTCGACGCGATCCTCCGTCGGCGAACCGCCGATCTCGTTCTTCAGGGACGGCACATAGGGGAAGTCCGGCAGGAAGTCCTGATCGTTGCGGTCGACTCCGTCGCCGAGAGGCAGCTTCTTGCCGCCCTCATCCTCCGGGACGAGATATCCGCCCAAGACCCGCAGCTCGATGTCCACGACATCGTCAGCGAGGCGGCGGCCGTTGGGGAAGCCGGCGAGGTCGCCGCCGATGACGCCGAACCGATTCTCGTTCTCCGAGGGCGGAACGCCCATGTTCAGCTTCAGCGTGTCTGCCGCCGCCGGCTTGGAGCCGATCTGGTTGAGACCGGGCACGCCGGTGAAGAACGCCTGCACGATGTCCGTGCGGTCCGTCTCCTTGATGCCGAGCATCAGCAGCTGGTTGAAGGCGCCCGCGAGGAACGGGTTGGCCGCGAACTTGCCGAAGGCCCGACCGTCGCCCGACGGCTCCTGCCGGTTGTACTGGTCCTTCTTCGTGACCGGGATGAAGAGCTCGTTGACGAGCGGGTTCCCGAGGCGGCTCACCTGCACCCAGTCCGTGTCGCGCTGGCCCGACTTCTTTCGGACGCTCGCCTTGCGCGACCGCGGGCGGTTGGTGACCTGGACCCGCTGGCGCTCTGTCGAGGCCCAGATCCCGACGGTCGCGTTCGAGGCCTCCGCCGAGGAGACCGAGCGGCCATCGCGCGTCACCGCCGACTCCGGCAGCTGGAGAGCGATGGTCTGCGTCCCGTAGCCGGCGACGGTATCGATGCCGCCCCCTTCGTTCCCCGTCCCGGCTCCGGCGAGGTTCACCGAGTCGAAGACGCGGTCCAGCGGCAGGAAGAACGCGTCGTCGCGCTGGCCGGCGAAGACCTTGCCCCCGCCCGGGACGCTGCGAACCGCCTGTCGCCACAGGCCCTCGTAGTCGGGCATCGTCTTCGGGCCGACGTTGCTCGGCGCCGCGCGGAAGTCCTTGCCGAGGCTCTTCACGGCGATCCGCTTGCCACGCGAGTTGAACTTCTCGCGCACGATCTCGTAGGACTCCTTCTGGAACAGGTTCTCGCTGTTCAGGGAGTCGACCGGAACGAGCGAGTGCAGGTAGTTCTTGTCGTTGAACTTCGTGCGGAAGTCGAACCTGTAGCGGATGTCTGCCTTGCCGTCACCCGTGTTGTCGATGTTGAGGTAGTACCGCGCGCGGTCGTCGAACCGGTAGAAGTTCGGGCCGCCGGCGGGATCCTCGAAGGGCACCCAGCTCGCGACGATCGCGACCTGACCGGGCGCGCCGGCCGGCGTGAACGCCCAGACGTCGGTGGTGTCACCCAGCGGGTCGGCCGAAGTGAGCGGCGCCTCCCGATGGCTTGAACCCGAGCTGAGGGTGGCGACGACGCCTCCTGCGCTCATGGTCGAGAGGACGGCGGCTGCCGCGAGGACGGGTTTGCGCATCAGAAGCTCTTTCCCTTGGGGACCGTCCAGGGACTAGCGCGAGCGGTCGTGCCGCAGATCACAACTCCCCGCGGCGCATCGGGGACTTGGCGCTGCCGACCTCGGCGGACGAGAGCGGGGGCCCGAGCCTCACGCCCGTCCGAAGACCTGCTCCTCGCCGCGGCGCAGCAGCCGGAAGCCGAGCATGAGGGACGAGAGGCCGGTGAGCGTCGCCAACGTGACGTCGACGCTCACGACGCCCTCGTCGGACCAGTAGACGTCGTCGAGCTCGAGGAGGAGCGCCGCCTCGTCGAGCGTGAGCGCCATGCCGGCGCCGAAGGGGACCGCGAGGAACGGCGCGAGCCGCTCGCTGCGGGTGACGAGCGACGTCCCGCCGGCGAGGAACGCGAGCGCGATCCCCGGGACGAAGTGGTGGACGTGCGTCGTGCCGACGAGGAGGTCGCGGAACGGCCCGAACCGCCCGCGCGAGCGGATGTACGCCGTCGAGGTCCGCGCGGCGGCGAACGTCAGCGTGAACGCCGCGAGCATGTTGAGGAGCGCGTTCTCGCGCGACGAGCCCCGGCGATAGCCCTCCACCGCGACCTCGACGGTCTGCTCGAGCGCGTGCTCGACCGCGAGGACCGGGTGCTCGACCTCCGTCACGTCCGGGACCCGGCTCTTCTGCCACACCCTGCCGATCTCGATGACCGCGACCGCGAGCGTCGTCGCGCCCGCGAGACCGCCGAGGACCTGGGTGCGCCGCCGGACGAAGAGCGCGCCCCGGCGGCGGCGGACGAGCTGCGTCACCGCCACCGCTCGAGGAGCTCGCCGTCCGGGACCCGGCGGACGACCCGCGCGGGCACGCCCATGACGACGGCGCGGTCGGGGACGTCGGCGGTGACGACGGCGCCGGCGGCGACGAACGCCTCCTCGCCGATCTCGACGCCCGGCGTGAGGACGGCGCCCCCGCCGACCCGGCTCGCCTTGCGCAGGACGACGCCCTGGAGGTCGGCGTTCGCGCCGTGGCGTCCCATGGTGTCGTCGTTCGTCGTCACGACCCCCGGGCCGACGAAGACGTCGTCCTCGATGACGCTCCCGGCGGTGACGTAGACGTGGGACTGCAGGCGGACCCTCGCGCCGATCCGGACGTCGGGGTCGACCGTCACCCCGCGGCCGACGACGCTCTGCGGGCCGACGATCGCGCGCTCGCGGACGACGGCGCCGTCGCCGACGATGACGTCGTCCTCGAGGCGGGCCCCCGCGAAGACGACCGCGTGCGAGAGGACGGCGACCCGCTCGCCGAGCACCGCCCCCGTCCCGGCGTCGGCGCCCGCGAACACCGACCGCGGCGAGAGCGTCGGCGACTTGCCCAGGACCGCGAAGTCCTGGACGCGACTGCCGGCTCCGATCACGACGCCCTCGTGGACGACGACGTAGGAGCCGAACTCGACATCGGAGGCGACACGGGCGGAGTCGGGCAGCACGAGGCCGACGGCGTCGGAAGAAGGCATCGGGATACCCTACCTCCGCCGTGTCCGCCCTCTCAGAGAGCCCCCTGCGCGGCGCGGTGCTCGGCCTGGGGATGATCGGCCGCCACCACGCGCGCCTGCTCCAGACCTCGTCCCGCGTCGCGTTCGCGGGCGCCGTCGATCCCGGGGGCGATCCCCACGACGCCGTGCGCGACCCCGCGCTCGTCATGGCGACCCTCGACGAGCTGCTCGCCCGCGGCCGCCCCGACTTCGCGATCGTCGCCGTCCCGACCGAGGAGCACCTCCCGGCGGTGCGGGCCCTCGCGGCGGCGGGCGTGCACGTCCTCGTCGAGAAGCCCCTCGCCGCGACCGCCGAGGAGGCGCGGGCCCTCATCGCCGCGGTCCGCGAGGCGGGCGTGAAGGCGGCTGTCGGCCACGTCGAGCGCTTCAACCCCGCCCTGCTCGAGCTGCGGCGCCGCGCCCAGGCCGGCGAGCTCGGGGAGATCTTCCTCATCGCGACAGAGCGGGTCGGCCCGTTCCCGGCCAGGGTCCGCGACGTCGGCGTCGTGAAGGATCTCGCGACGCACGACCTCGACCTCGTCCGCTGGCTCGGCGGCGCCCCGGTCGCCCGCATCGCGGCCGAGACCGCGCACCGCATGGGGCGCGAGCACGAGGACCTCGTCCTC
Source organism: Paraconexibacter sp. (assembly GCF_059438195.1). Classification (NCBI taxonomy): domain Bacteria; kingdom Bacillati; phylum Actinomycetota; class Thermoleophilia; order Solirubrobacterales; family Paraconexibacteraceae; genus Paraconexibacter; species Paraconexibacter sp. The sequence goes on along the minus strand of NZ_JBLKKY010000054.1, from coordinate 18,434 downwards.
GCGACCGGCCGCCTCGCGAGCGACGTCGCGTTCAACTGCGTCGTCGACTGGCTCTCGCCGACGAAGGTCCGGCAGACGCGGGTCCTCGGAGAGCGCGGCATGCTCGTCGCCGACACGCTCACCGCCGACCTCACCCTCTACCGCAACGGGGACGTCGCGTCGACGTGGGAGTCGACGCGCTCGCTGCGCGGCGTGAGCGAGGGCGACATGACGCGCTTCGCCCTCTCGCGCCGCGAGCCGCTCCTCGTCGAGCTGGAGACGTTCTGCGACCTCGTCGCCGGCGACCCCGACGCCTCGGTCGTCACGCTCGAGGAGGGCCTCGAGACCGTCCTCGCCGCCGAGGCCGCCCTGCGCGCCGCCGCGACCGGCGAGACCGTGCGCATGGACGGCGCGCCGTGAAGGCCGTCGTCGTCGCCCTCGGCAAGATCGGCCTCCCGATCGCCGCCCACATCGCGCGCGCCGGCCACGAGGTCGTCGGCTGCGACGTCGATCCCGCGGTCGTCGAGGCCGTGACCGCGGCGCGCGAGCCGTTCCCCGGCGAGGCCGGTCTCGCCGACGCGCTCGCCGAGACCGTCGGCGCCGGACGGCTGCGCGCGACGACCGACACGGCCGCGGCCGTCGCCGAGGGTCCCGACCTCGTCGTCGCCGTCCCCCCGCTCGTCGTCGACGCGGAGGCGCGCCCGGACTTCTCCGCCCTCGACGCGGTGTGCACCGACATCGGCCGCGGCCTGCGCGACGCCCCCGCCGAGGCGCGGCCCGTCGTCTGCATCGAGACGACCGTCCCCGTCGGGACGACCCGCGGCCGCGTGGCGGCGGCGCTCGAGGCGGCGAGCGGGCGCACGGCCGGGGACGGCTTCCACGTCGCCTTCTCCCCCGAGCGCGTCTTCAGCGGTCGCATCTTCGCCGACCTCGCGAGCTACCCGAAGCTCGTCGGCGGCCTGACCCCGGCCGGCGAGGAGCGCGCCGCCGTCCTCTACGAGTCGTTCCTCGACGCGCCGGTGTGGCGGATGGGCGGCGCGGAGGCCGCCGAGATGACGAAGCTCGTCGAGACGACCTACCGCGACGTGAACATCGCGCTCGCGAACGAGTTCGCCCGCGCCGCCGACCGCCACGGGCTCGACGTCGACCGCGTCATCACCGCCGCGAACTCGCAGCCCTTCAGCCACGTCCACCGCCCGGGGATCGCGGTCGGCGGGCACTGCATCCCGGTCTACCCCCGCTTCTACCTCGAGGGCGACCCGGACGCGCGGCTCCCGGCCGCCGCCCGCGCGGTGAACGACGCGATGCCGGCCTACGCGGCCGCCCTGCTCGCCGACGGGCTCGGCGGCGCGGAGGGCCTCGCCGGCGCGCGCGTCCTCGTCCTCGGGGTGACCTACCGCGGCGACGTCAAGGAGACCGCGTTCAGCGGCGCGTTCCCGCTGCGGGACGCGCTCGCCGAGCGCGGCGCGCACGTCCTCGCCGCCGACCCGCTCCTCGACGCGGGCGAGCTCTCGGCGCTCGGCTTCGAGCCGTGGACCGGCGACGCGGTGGATGCGGTGGTGGTGCAGGCCGACCACTCCGGCTACCGCGAGCTGCGCCCGCACGACCTCCCCGGGGCGCGCGTCATCGTCGACGGCCGCGGCGTCCTCGACGCGGACCGCTTCGCCGTCGCCGGCCTCCTGGTCAAGGTGATCGGGCGGCCGACGGCCCCGCCCGGCTGAGAGCCGCGTCAGCCGAAGGCGTCGAGGAGCGCGGCGACGACGCGCTCGCCCGCCCGCCCGTCGCCGTAGAGCATCGGCCGCTCCGAGCCGGGACGGCGTTCGACCGCCGCGAGCGCCTTCTCGACGTCGAGGTCGACGAGGACGTTCCAGCCCGCCTCGACCGTCTCGGTCCACTCCGTCGTGTCGCGGAGCGTCACGCACGGGACGCCGGCGAGGTAGGCCTCCTTCTGGACGCCGCCCGAGTCGGTGAGCATCGCGCGGGCCCGCGTGAGGAGCGCGGTGAACGCGAGGTAGCCGAGCGGCGGCGTGAGCCGGACGTGGTCGGCGGCCTGCAGCTCGTCGAGCCAGCCCTGGGCGTCGAGGCGCGCGCCCGTGCGGGGGTGGAGGGGCAGGACGACCGGGCACGGGATGGCGAGGAGGAGGTCGACGAGACGCCGCAGCCGCGCGGGGTCGTCGACGTTGCCGGCGCGGTGCGCGGTGACGAGGACGTAGCCGCCCGGCTCGACGCCCGCGTCGCGGAGAGGGGCGTCGTCCTCTCGCGCCCGCGGCTGGACGAGGAGCGCGACGTCGACCATGACGTCCCCGACCACCTCGACGCGGCCGTGGACGTGCTCGCGGGCGAGCTGGTCGGCAGGGCCCTGCGACGGGCAGAGGAGGAGCGAGGAGAGATGATCGGTGAGGACGCGGTTGAGCTCCTCGGGCATCGTCCGGTCGAACGAGCGCATCCCGGCCTCGACGTGCGCGACCGGCACGCCCGCCTGGGCGCCGGCGAGGCCGCCGGCGAGGGTCGAGTTCGTGTCGCCGTAGACGAGGACGACGTCGGGCGTCTCGGCGGCGACGACCGGCCCGAGCGCGGCGAGCATCCGGGCCGTCTGCTCGGTGTTCGACCCCGTCCCCAGCGCGAGCTCGCGCGACGGGCGCGGGACGCCGAGCTCGTCGAAGAACACCGCGCTCATCTCGTCGTCGTAGTGCTGGCCGGTGTGGACGAGGACCTCGTCGGCCTCCGCGCGGAGCAGGCGCGAGACGGCGGCGGCCTTCACGAACTGCGGCCGGTTCCCGATGATCGTGAGGACCTTCACGCGGCCGGTCCCTCCCCGCCGCCGGCGGTGGTCTCGCGGACGTGGGCGGCGAAGAGCAGCGCGACGCGCTCGGTCGCCGCGCCGGGGACCTGCGGCAGGGGACGGCCGTCGATCGAGCGCACCGCCTGCACCTCGCGGAGCGTCGAGGCGAGGAACGCCTCGCTCACGCGCGCGAGGTCGTCGGTCGTCGTCACGCGCTCGGTGACGTCGACGAGGCCGGCGAGGTGGCGCCTCGTGATCGAGTCGAGGACGTGGTCGGTGAGCGGCGGGGTGCAGAGCGTCGCGTCGCCCTCGAGGACGTAGAAGAACGTCGAGGTCGGCGCCTCGAGGACGCGCCCGTGCGGGGTCACGAGGAGCGCCTCGTCGTCGCCGTGCTCCCGGGCGATGCGGCCCGCGAGCATGTTCGCCCCGTAGGAGAGGGACTTGATCTCGTCGAGGATGCGCGTCGGGGCGTAGGTCACGGTCCGCAGCGCGACGGCGCCCGGCGGGTCGGGGACGGGCTCGATGATCGCGATGCGACGGCCGCCGCGGGTGAGGACGACGCGGAGCGCGCCGTCGACGGCGCCCGCGGCGTCGAGGAGGCCGCCGACGTCGGCGTCGACGGCGGCGCGGTCCATCGGGAGGCGGATGTTGCGGGCCGAGCGCTCGAGCCGGTCGAGATGCTCCGCCCAGGCGAACGGCACGCCGCCGTAGAGACGCGCGACCTCGAAGACGCCGTCACCCCGCAGGAGGCCGTCGTCGGTGATGGGGACGGTCGCCCGCCCGGCCGGCAGGACCTCGCCGTCGACGCTCGCGAGCTGCTCCACCGCGGGGACGATACCCGCGGGCGGGGCGGCGCCCCCGGACTCGTCGAGACGTGAGAGGATCGCCGCCGTGACCGACCGACGTACGGCGATCGTCCTCGCCATCCTCGCGGTTCTCGGCTTCTTCGTCGCGACGCTCCTCATCTCGGCGCGCTCGGACGACGACGTCGAGGAGCTCGGCGCGCTCACGGTGCGCGTCGAGGAGGCCGACGTGGAGGGCACCCTCGTCGCGATGGAGCCGTGCGAGCAGGTCTCGCCGGAGTCGGAGTGCGTCACGCTGGAGCTCCCGCAGGTCCGCGAGCCGGGCGCGGCGGGCCCGCCGGCGGACGGACTGCCCGTCGACGCGGGCGCGGAGGTCGTCGTCGACGCCGGCGGCCCCGCCCGGACGATGACCGCGTACGTCGGCCGCTACCTGCGCGAGGTCGACGAGCCCCTCGGCGGCGGCAACGGCGCCTCGGCGCGGTTCGATCGCTACGAGGTGGACCCGGTCGAGTCGACGCCGAGGCGGTGGTCGTTCATCGTCCCGGCGCTCCCGCCCGACGCCGATCTGCTCGTCCTGAGGATCGACCACGCGTCGGCGGTCAGCTCGCCGCGCCCGACCGCCGCCGGCGGGCCGGGTGAGGGCCGGCTCCGCGTCGCCTACTACGAGGTCCCGATCCGGCCCGTCGCCGGGCGCTGACTGCGATCATCGCCACGGTGACGACTCTCCGCCGCCTCACGCCCCTCGCGCTCGTCCTCGGCGCGCTCGCCCTCGGCGCCTGCGGCAGCGACGGCGAGGCCGGGGAGCCGCGCGGGCCGTCGTCCGGCGAGCTTCGCGCCGAGCTCGCCCGCGCGACCGACGTCGATCCGTCCTCGTTCCCGGCCGCCACGGGCAAGACCCTCGGCGAGATCGCCGCCGAGCTCGACGGCACCGGCCCCGAGATCGGCATGGCGACCTCGATCTTCCCGGCCGGCGAGCCGCGCTTCGCCTTCGGGGTCATCGACCCGAAGACCGGGTTCGTCTACGCGCCGACCGTCGCCTACGTCGCGCGCGGCGAGAGCTCCCCGGCCGCCGGGCCCTTCCCCGCCCCGGCGGACCTCCTCGTCACCGACCCGCCGTTCCGCAGCGAGCAGGCCGCGACCGAGGACGACCCCTTCGCGGCCGTCTACGACGCGCAGTTGGAGGTGCAGGAGCCCGGCGAGTACGACGTCCTCGTCGTCTCGCGGATCGGCGGGAAGCTCATCGCGGTCGGCGAGCGCATCGGCACCGGTCAGGTGCGTCCCGCCCAGATCACGGTCGTGGATCCCGAGAAGAACCCGATCCCCGCCGTGGGCGAGAAGGCCCCCGTCGTCGAGACCGACACGGTCGCCTCGGCCGGCGGCGACGTCGCCTCGATCGACACGCGGCTCCCGCCGAGCGACATGCACGACGTCTCCTTCGCGGACGTCGCGGGGAAGAAGCCGGTCGCCCTGCTCTTCGCGACGCCGCAGCTCTGCCAGAGCCGCGTCTGCGGTCCCGTCGTCGACATCGCCCTCCAGCTGCGCGAGAAGTACGGCGACCGCGTGGAGTTCATCCACCAGGAGGTCTACGAGGGCAACCAGCCGCCGGACCTCCGCGAGCCGCTGCGCCGCTTCGCGCTCCCGACCGAGCCCTGGTTCTTCACGGTGAAGGAGGACGGCACGATCGCCGCGCGCCTCGAGGGCTCCTTCGGCTTCCGGGCGATGGAGGAGGCCATCGAGGCCGCCCTCCCGCCGTCCGGTGCCTGAGCCGCACGCCGAGATCGCCGTCCGCCTGCAGCCGCGGGCCGATCGCGACGCGCTCGTCGGCCTGCGTGACGACGGCGTCCTCGTCGCCCGCGTCACCGCGCCGCCCGTCGACGGGAAGGCGAACGTCGCGCTCTGCCGGCTCGTCGCGAAGGCGGCCGGGGTCGGGCGCTCGCGCGTGACGGTCGTCCGCGGCGAGAAGTCGCGCGACAAGGTGCTCCACGTCGAGGGGATCGACGCGGCGGAGCTGCGACGCGCGCTCGGCGGCGACGCGGCCGGCCGCTGAGGCCCTCAGCGCACGCCGACGCTGCGACGGATCATCTCGACGCAGGTCGCGCGGACGTCGTCGAGCGGGCGCCCGGCGTCGTGGGCGAGGAGCGCGAGCTCGCGGATCCCGGCCGCGAGCATGATCCCGCCGTCGGTCGAGAGCTCGAGGAGCGACGCGTCCTCGGCGCGGGCCTCTCGGGCGAGCTCGCGGAGAAGGGCGCCGGTGCGGTCGGCCATCCGCCGCGTGAGGACCCGGCCGCGATCGCCGGTGAGGTGCAGCTCGGTCCAGTAGCTGCGGCTGAGGTCGGGGTCGGCCGCGAAGAGGTCGAGGTAGACGCCGACCGCGCGCTCGATGCGCTCCTCGAGCGTCCCGCCGGCGGACATCGCCTCGGCGACGCCTCCGAGCATCCGCTCGCCGATCGCCTCGATGAGCGAGAGGTAGCAGTCCACGGGATCGGTGAAGTGCTCGTAGAAGGTCCGCTTCGAGACGCCCGCGTGGCGGACGACCGCGGCGACGGTCACCCCGCTGAACCCGGTCTCGCGCACCGCGTCCGCCATCCCGGCGAGGAGACGCTCGCGGTGACGCGAGTCACGGCGGCGCGCCTGGGGCGCCGTCTCGTCGGCGGTCGTCCGTGCCATCGCCCCAAGGCTCGCACACGGGCGCGGGCCCCGGTGGACAGCATTGGTACTGATGCGTACCATGCCGCGGGATGCCGACGACGACGAGCCTGCCGCCCGGTCCGCGCCGCCCGCGCACCGTCTCGACCCTCGGGATGCTCACGCGACAGCGGCCGATGCTCGAGCGGGCGCGACGCCGTCACGGCCGGGTCTTCACGCTGCACGTCATGTCGCTCGGCCGGCTCGTGGTCGTCGCCGACCCGGCGCTCGCGAAGCAGGCCTTCACCGCCGACCCCACCGCCCTCCACGCCGGGACCGGGAGCCCGCTGCGGACGGTCCTCGGCGACCACTCGCTCCTCGCGATCGACGAGGACCGCCACCTCGAGCAGCGCCGCCTCCTCCTCCCGCCGTTCCACGGAGAGCGGATGCAGGCCTACGAGCGGCTCATCGCCGACATCGCCGCGCAGGAGATCGACCGCTGGCCGCGCGGCGTCGAGCTCGCGACGGCGGACTCGTTCATGCGCATCACGCTGCGCGCGATCCTCCGCGCCGTGTTCGGCGCCGAGGGCGACGAGCTCGACGAGCTCGAGGGGCTCATCCCGCCCTACGTCGAGAGCGGCTCGCGCATGTCGGCCCTGCGCTTCCTCCAGCACGACGCCGGGCCGTGGAGCCCATGGGGCCGCTTCCTCGCCCGGCGGGCGGCGGTCGACGCGGCCCTCGACCGGCTCATCACCCGCGCCCGTCGCGACGAGCGGCTCGGTGAGCGCGAGGACGTCCTCGCGATGCTCGTCCAGGCGACGCACAGCGACGGATCGCCGATGACCGATGCGGAGATCCGCGACCAGCTCGTCACGCTGCTCGCCGCCGGGCACGAGACGACCGCCGGGACCCTCGCGTGGGCGGTGGAGCGGCTCCGGCGCCATCCGGAGGCCGCCGCGCGCCTCTCGGAGGAGGCGATCGCGGGCGGGCGGACGCTCCGCGACTCGGCGATCCGGGAGGTCCAGCGCGTCCGGCCCGTCATCGCGTTCGCCGGGCGCATGGTGCGCCGGCCCTACGAGCTCGCCGGCCACACGCTCCCGAACGGGACCGTCATCGGCATCTGCGCGAGCCTCACGCACTTCGACCCGGAGCTGTTCCCCGATCCCGAGCGGTTCGTCGTCGACCGCTTCGTCGACCGCAAGCCCGAGACGTACTCCTGGATCCCCTTCGGCGGCGGCATCCGCCGGTGCATCGGCGCGAGCTTCGCGCACATGGAGATGGACGTCGTGCTGCGGACGCTGCTGGAGCGCGTCGAGATCGTCCCCGACGACGGCGCACCGCCCCGGGACGAGCCCTGGTCCTTCCGCGGCGTCGCCCACGTGCCCGGCGCGGGCGGCCGGGTCATCGTCCGCGACCGCCGCGGACGGTCAGCTCCGTGCCGCGACGAAGGACTTGAGGGCGGCCTCGTCCCGCGGGTGGAGGTGCTCGAAGCGCAGGGCGTAGCGGCTGCCGGGGTGGATCCGCAGGACGCGTGAGTCACCGGCGAGCCCCTGCCCGTCGCCGAGGTCGAGCTCGAACCGCAGCAGCTCGTCGACGCGGAGCGGCCGCGCCGTCTGGACGCGCATGCCGCCGGCGCCGAGATCGACGGTCCGCCCCGCGACGGGGTTGCCCGTCTGCCGGGCGAGCCGCACGCTCACGCCGACCTCCACGCGGGGCGACGTGCGTCGATCGATCGAAGGCACGTCTCCCATCCTCCTCCTCCGCAGGCCCCTCCGCCAATCGGAGGAACGTCGAGCTACCGATACCCGGTCCCGACGAAGAGCCCGTCGATGACCGCCTGCCGCGTGTCCTGCGGCCGGATGACGTCGTGGATCGCCGCGACCGACGCCGCCCTCCACGGGGCGAACGCGCTGTGCATCCCCGGCTCGAGCTCGGCCGCGAGCGCCCGGGCGGCCTCCTCACCCCCCGCGGCACGCGCGTCCTGCAGCCGCTTGTGATGGACGACGTGGACCGCGTTGTCGGCCGCCATGAAGCCGATCTCGGCGTTCGGCCACGCCACGACGTAGTCCGTGCCGAGGGAAGGGCCGCCGAGCGCCATGTACCCGAACCCGAACGCCTTGCGGACGATGACGGTCACGGTCGGCACGCGGACGCGGGCGAACGCCGTGTAGAGCTCCATGAGGCGCTGGGCGGTCGCCTGGCGCTCCGCCTCGACGCCGATCATGACGCCGGGCATGTCCTGCAGCGTGACGATCGGCAGGCCGAAGCCGTCGCAGAGATCCACGAGCCGCCTCGCCTTCTCCGCCGCCGGGGCGTCGAGGACCCCGCCGCGCACCTTCGGCTGGTTCGCGAGGACGCCGACGGGACGGCCCTCGACGCGCGCGAGACCGGTGACGATGCTCTCGGCCCAGCGCGGGTGCAGCTCGAGGAGCGAGCCGCCGTCGACGACGGCGTCGAGCACCCTGCGGACGTCGTACCCGCGCCGACCGCGGTCGGGGACGACGTCGAGGAGCGTCGCGCCGTCGGCGGCGGGGGCGACGGGCGCCGCCTCCGGCGGAGCGCAGGCCGCGTTCGACGGCAGGTACGAGAGATAGGCGCGGATCGTCGCGAGGACGTCCGCCTCGGTCTTCTCGAGGCGGCTGACGAACCCGGTCGTGCGGACCGTCATGCTCGGACCGCCGAGCTCCTCGTGGCTCGTGCGCTCGCCGGTCGCCGCCCCGACGAGCGACGGGCCCGAGAGGGCGACCGAGCAGCCCTCGGCCATGACGACGAAGTCCGCGACGCCCGACCACAGCGCGGGATCGCCGTAGGCGTTGCCGAGGATCGCGCTCACGCGCGGGATGCGGTCCTCCGTGACGCGGATGCCGAGGAAGTGCTCGCCCTCGTCGCCCCCGGCCGCCGCGGCGAAGTCGGAGCCGAGCAGGTCGGGGAGGCGACCGCCGTTCGCATCGCCGAGCGTGACGAGCGGAAAGCCCTTGCGCGCCGCGAGGCTCATGATCTGCCCCTGCTTGCGTGAGCCGACGACGCCGGTCGTCCCCGCGAGGACGGTCGCGTCGATCGCGATGACGCAGACCTTGCGCCCGTCGATCGTCCCGACGCCGGTGACGGCGGCGTCGGCGGGCGCGCGCTCGCCGACCTCCGGCCGGTCGGAGAGGGCGAGCATCCCCAGCTCGACGAAGGACCCGTCGTCGAGGAGGAGGTCGATGCGCTCGCGGGCCGTGAGGCGGCCGTCGGCCCGCCGCGCGGCGACGCGCTCCTCGCCGCCCATCCCGAGGGCGAGCGCGCGCCGGCGCTCGAGCTCGGCGAGACCCTGCGCCTTCGTCACCTCGCCCGGGAGAGGGGCGTCCCGGGGATCCTCGCCGCTGTTCACCACTGAGGGATCGGACATGACGGCCGGAGGATATGTCCGCAGGGCGCCCAGCGGGTCCGATCCGCCTCGCCGGGTAGCGGAGGGCCGCGGTTCAGGTCGACGAGGTCCTCCGCGACGCCGTCGAGGAGGAGGACGGGGACGAGGCGCTCAGAGACCCTCGCCCGTCGCGAGGAGCTGCTTCGAGCGCATCTCCCCGCGCGTGCCCGTCCGGTGGTGCCCGGTGAAGAGCGTGTAGGTGTGGAGGGGGCCGTTGCGCCGCGCGATCTCCGCCCGGACCTCGTCGGAGAGCTGACGGCTCACGCTCCAGCGACCGTCGTCGATGCGGGCGTGCGTGCTCACCGTCTTCGTCTCGCCGTCGAGCTCGTACTGGAGCTGGAGCCGGACGACCCCGCGGACCCGGTCGGCGAGGGTGCCCTTCGAGCGCAGCCGGCCCGCCTTCGTGAGGCTGAGCGAGTCGACGTCGAGGCGGGCACGCCCAGACGCCGCCCGGAGGCGGACGCGCTGGGAGCGGGTCCGGTCGTTGCCGGGGTAGTCGATCGTGATGATGGCCGTGCCGGCGCGGGCCTGTGCGGCGGGGATCGACCGGCGGACCTTGATCCGGCCGTTCTCGGAGTCGATCGGGGCGCTGAAGCGCGTCGTGCGGCCGGCCGCCTCCACGCTGATCTTCACCTCGCCGCTCGCGCGGCGCGTGATCGGCGCGTAGAGGTCGAGCTTCCGGGACGAGCGCAGGATGCGTGCGCGCGCGACCTGGAGCTTCGCGCTCTCGAGCGGGCCGGCGGCCGCCGACGAGCCGGCGCCGGCGCGCGCGGCCGTCGACGCGCTCGGCGCGCTCGCGAGCTCGGCGACCGGCTCCGGCGCGGGCGGCGGCGCCTGCGAGGGGCCGTTCGCGATCCGCGACTGGAGGCTGCGGTAGGCCGCCTTCGCCGAGTAGTCGTCGCGCAGGAGGCCGTAGCCGTTCTCGAGCTGCCCCGACGCCGTGTTCCCGTCGCGGAGCGCGAAGGCGTAGAGGCCGGTGACGCCGTACTGGTCCTTCGTCGCGTCGACCGTCGCGATGATGGACCGCATGACGACGTCCTGCGTCGCCGCCGTGCGGCTCGACGTCGTCGGGTAGCCGGTCTCGGTGATGACGATCTCGGCCCCGCCGACACCCGCGGCGGGCATGTGCGCGCTGCGCATCGACGCGAGGGTCGTGCGGATCGTCGTCGCGACCTGCCCGGCGGTCGGGACGCTGCTCGCCGACGGCGGCGACCAGGTGCCCGGGTAGACGTTGACGCCGACGAACCCGACCGCGGAGGTGAACGCGGCGCCACCCGCGGCGCGCAGCTGACCCCACATCGGCTCGGTCGTCGTCGGCTGCGAGCCGGCGGCCCAGTTGAAGCCGACCTCGACGTCGCTGCGGCCGGCCGCGTCGAGCTCGGCGCGCGCCGCCGGGATCGCGGAGGCGATCGCCTGGATGACGCCGGGGTAGGAGCCGTCGCCGGCGCCCGGCGACGGGTTGTTGGGCTCGTTGCCGATGACGACGGAGACCGTCCCGCCGAGTGCGGCGAGGCGGCGGACCTGCGTGCGGACCCATGCGGGATACCCGGCCGCCTTGCTCGCGTCGGCCGGGCGGTAGCGCAGGACGGCGGAGACCTGGAGGCCGTTCGCCGACCACCACGACGCCTCGCTGAGGAGGCCGTCGACCGAGGCGTTCGACACGCCGTCGTAGTCCCCGTAGAGGTGGACGACGAGCGGCTTGCCGCCGCGCAGCTCCTGCACGGTGCGCATCGACTCGCCCGCGTTCTCGGGGACGGACGGGGCGATCGATCCGGTGGCGCCGGCGGCGCCCCACGGGAAGACCCCGAGCTTGAGCTCGGCGGCCGACGCCGCCGCGGGGGCGCCGAGGAGGGCGATGGAGGCGAAGACGCCGGCGAGGAGGGCGGGGCGGGGGAACGGTCTCACCCTCGTGGCGTCGGAACCTCCCCCCCGCGCCGCCTCTTCTCACCCCCGCCTCTGGACGGATGACCGATGGACGTCGACGGCGCTCCCCACCCGCGCCGGGGAGCGCCCTGCGGGTCAACGCAGCCGTTCGCGGACGGGCGCGACGCCGGAGCCGACCTGCGGCTTCTCGACGACGCGCGTCATGAGCGTCGCGACGAGTCCCCCGGCGCCGCCGCGAAGCGGGGCCGGTCACCGCGCGAGCGTACGGCGGCGCGGCGACCGGGTGGGACCGCGCTCAGGGGCGGCGCGCGGCCGGCCGGCCGCCTTGCGTCGTGCCACGCGGACGCGGCGGGCGCCTGCGCGCGGCCCGATGGTTCGACTGCGCCTGCCGGGAGAGATCGAGCTCGTCGAGCCCGCGCTGCAGGGCGTCGACGAAGACGTCGAGGTCCGGCATCGCGTCGCGGTCGGCGATGACGCCGAGGGTGATGTGGCCGTCGTAGGAGAACGCGGCCACGCCGAGCGCGTGCTCGGCCGCGAGCGGGACGAGCGGCATGAGCTCGCGCATGCGCGCCCCGCAGGCGTAGAGGGGCGTCTTGGGGCCGGGGACGTTCGTCACCGTGATGTTGAAGAGGCGCGTCGCGAAGAGGGAGCGCGCGATGTAGGTGTGGAACACCGGGGGCGCGTAGCCCGCGAGCTCGATGATCGCCTTGGACCCGGTCTTCTGGTTGGAGGCCTTCAGCGTCTCGGCCTCGTCGATCGTCGCCGCGAGCCGCTCGAGCGGGTCGTCGATCGCGACCGGGAGGTGGACGAAGAGGGAGCTGATGCGGTTCCCGAGGCCGAGCTCGTCGTCGCTCGGGCGGATGTTCACGGGGACCATCGCCCGGACGCCCTTCTCGGGCCGAGCCTCGCCGCGGTGCACGAGCAGGTCGTGGACGCCTCCGGCGACGATCGCGAGCACGACGTCGTTGAGCGTGGCGTCGTGCGCGTGCGCGACCGCCTCGAGGTCCGGGATCGGCATCGACACCGTCGCGAAGCGGCGGGTCGCGCCGATCGGGACGTTGATGCTCGTGCGCGGCGCGGCCACGACCTCGTCGCGGACGAGGAGCTCGAGGGCGGCCTTCACCTGATCGGCCGCCTTCAGCGCGACGCGTGGATCGCGTGCCGCCGAGACGCCGGTCCGGAAGAGCTCGCCTCCGGCCTTCACGAGCCCGCCGACCAGGCCGGGCTGCTCGCGGCGCCGGCGGTGCCGGCCGCCTGCCGGGGCCTCGCGGTGCAGGGGCGCGTCGGGCTCCGTGTCGAGGAGGACGCTCGCGATGTCGATCGCGCCGACGCCGTCGACGAGGCAGTGGTGCGTCTTCGTCGCGATGGCCCAGCGGTCGTCCGCGAGGCCCTCGAGGATGACCGCCTCCCACAGCGGATGGGAGCGGTCGAGCCGCTGCGCGAAGAACTCGGAGAGCCACGCCTCGAGCTCGGCCTGGCCGCCGGGCGCCGGGAGCGCGGCGCGGCGCAGGTGGTTGCCGACGTCGAAGCGCTCGTCGGGCACCCACTCCGGCCACTGGAGCTTGCCGACCTTCATCGTCGAGAGGCGGTCGCGGTAGCGCGGGAGCGTGAGGAGGCGCTCGGTGATGTGCTCGGCGACGGCCTCGTGGGACGGCGGGCGACCCGTGTCCGGAAGCGGATCGAAGATGAGCGCCCCCCCGATGTGCATGTGCGCCGAGGGGTCGGCGTCCTCGAGCTCGAGGAAGGTCGCGTCGAGGGGTGTGAGGCGGTCGCTCATGTGACGACGGTAGATCCGCGCAGGCGACGTGTCGTCCGCAGTCCGCGCGGGGGCGGGGACGGGGAAACCCGCAGCTCGGCACGGCGCGCGTTGACGACTCTCCCCCGGAGTGGGACAGTCGGCCGATGAGCCGCCGCACGGTGCGACGAGCCGCGATGGTCATCGGCCTCCTCGCGCTCCTCCCCGCCGGATGCGGCGGCGGGGACGAGGACTCCGGCCCCTCGGAGCCGCCGGCCGTCGTCCCCGCCGCCGGCCTCGAGGGCGGCGACGCCGCGGCGCAGACCCTCGAGGACTTCCTCCGCGCCCTCGTCGCCGGGGACGCGGCGAGCGCCTGCGCCCTTCTCAGCCCCAGGGGCGTGTCGCTCGTCGAGGAGGGCGCGCTCATCGGCTCGCCGCCCGGCGGCGGCGACTGCGAGGCGACCGTCGTCTCGAGCTACGACTCGCCTTCGGGCGACGTCGTCGACGGCTTCGAGGTCCTCGCCGAGAAGCGCTCGACCGACGGGTCGCTGCGGCTGCGGTGGGGAAACGCCTCGACGCCGCCGATCTCGGCCCCGACGGTCGCCGTCCTGGAGAAGGTGGGCGGCGAGTGGCGGCTCGCGACGACCGGGATGCCCTGAGCGTCCGCTCCGCCGGGGCCTCAGGCCGCGACGGTCTCCCGCGCGGCCACCTCGAGCGCGACCCGCAGCTCCCAGAGGTCCTCGGTGATCCGCCGCCCGCGCAGCTGCTCGGCGCGCTCGACCGCCGCGGTCGCCTCCGCGGACCCCATGCCGAGGTCCCGGATGACCGCGGCCACGCTGAGCCCGCTGCGCAGGTACGACCGCAGCGCCGCGCGGAGCCGCGCCGCCTCCGCATCGTCCTGCCCGAGCGGTCCCAGCTCGCGGCGCGCGAACGCGATCGCACCGCGGGGGTCGGTCTGCAGGAGGAACCCGACGTCGACGCGGTGCTCGAGCGCCTTGCGGTCGTACTGATCGCTGGGGTGGATCCCGGGACCGACCTCGATCTCCCCCGGCCGCCCGCCGACCGGCGTCCGCTCGTCGGTGTGGAACGAGTCGGGGTCGCGCGTGCCGAGGTAGGGAGCGAGGTGCTTCGCGACGATCTTCGTCGGCGGCGTCCAGCTCTTCGGCGCCTCGTCGTGGCGCTCCGCGAGCCGCTCGAGCCGGCGCAGCTCCTCCCCGGCGAGGAGGACTCCCACGAGCAGGGGATGGAGCGGCTCCGCCGCGTCGGCGAGGCCGAGATCGAGGAGGATCGCCTCGACGGCGGCGTCCGCCTGCCGTGCCGCGAGCCCGCCCTGCTTCGGGAAGCCCGCGGTGATGTCCCCCGCGGCGTACACCCCGGGCGCACCGGCGACGCGCGCGTGCTCGTCCACGTCGAGGAAGCCGGTCTCGTCGGCCGGCAGCCCGTCGATCGGGACGCCCTCGAGGCGCGGCGGCGCGACGACGGCGTCGACCGGCAGCTCCTCCCCGGTGTCGAGGACGACGCCCGCGACGGTCGCCGCCACCGGCCGCGCGCGGGCCCAGAACGCGATTCTGCGGCTCGCGAGGAGCATCTCCACCGTCTCGGTGGTGCGGTCGCCGAGGAGCTCGAGGGGGCGATGCTCGGCGCTGAGGATCTCCACCTCGGCGTCGCGACGTCCGCGCCGGTCGAGGTGCTCCCTCGTCAGGACGGCGAGCTCGTAGATCGGGACGAGCCACTGCTCGGGATCGGGGACCGCGAAGGCGACCCGGTCGGCTTCCCGGGCGAGCACGCGGTCGAGCAGGCGCCGCAGGGCCTCGACGTCCTGCGCGCCGCGGAACGTGAGGGCGCCGGACACCTGCTCGCGCGGACGGGCGCCGACCGCGACGAGGAGCGCGTCGTAGGGGATCGTCTCGCCGTCGGCCGTCGTCGCGGTGCGAGCCCCGACGTCGACGGCGGCGAGCCGTGCGGCGTGCAGCGCGACGTCGTGGTCGCGCGCGAACGCCGCGAGGTCGACCCTGACCGGCAGGTCGTGACCGAAGGGCGCGAGGACCGAGAGCGGCCGGTAGTCGAAACGCGCGTCCGGGCAGACGAGGTCGATCTCGACACGGGGGCCTGCATCGGCCCGGAGGGCGAGGACGGCCTCGAGCGCGGCGACGCGGCCACCGGCGACGACGACGCGGCGGGCGGGGGTGTTCGGGGGTCGGCGCGCGGTGCTCATGCCGCGAGCCTCCGCGATGCAGCCCGGCCGGCTCATCCGTGCCGATCCGCAGATCATGCCGGGGAGCTACGGAGCAGGGCCTCGGGTCGGCGGGCTCCTCCTGAACGACGACGGGCGGCCCTGTGGCCGCCCGTGAGCGATGCCCCCGCCAGGAATCGAACCTGGAACCTTCGGATTAAGAGTCCGCTGCTCTGCCAGTTGAGCTACAAGGGCGCTGCGTCAGTGTAGCGCGGGCCGTCCGGGGGAGGGTCGCCGCGCCGTGCCTCAGCCGCCGGCGTCCGCGCCGGCGTCCGCGCCGCCCGTCGCTCCGAGCGCGGCCTGCTGCTCGGCGGCCTGGAGCTGCGCGCGGATGAGCTCGCGGTCCTCGGGATCGGCGAGCTCGACCGCCTTGTCGGCCGCCAGCTCGGCCTTGCGGCTCTGCCCGGCCTGGTAGGCGTAGACGGCGAGCTGGGTGTAGAGCCCCGCGCTCTCCTCGCGCTGGTCGACGACGATCTCCATCGCGCTCACGGCCTTGTCGGGCTTCTGGAGGCCCGCCGGCCCGAACGCCTGGACCATGAGCGACGCGACCTGGTCGTCGGGCTCCTCGGGCTCCAGCGCGAGGTAGCGGTCCCACGCGCGCTCGCTCTTCGCGAGCTCGCCGACGCCGTCCTCGGTGAACGTCCCCGTCGACTGATCGAAGTTCCCGCCGGTGCCGGCGACCTGGTAGTGGAGCTTCGCGAGCTGCGCCCAGGCGGCGGCGTCCTGCGGGTTCGCCGTGACGCGTCGCTCGAGTGCGTCGATGCGATCGCCGAACAGGTCCTCCGTCGCGGTCTCCTCGCCGCGGAAGGCGTCGACGATCCCGCCCTGGACGTCGCCGCCGATGCCGAAGAGGACGAGACCACCGCCCATGAGGATCGCGAGCGACGCGTAGACGACCTGGACGGTGCGGCGGCGCTTGCCGCGGAGATCGAACAGCATGGTGAGCGAAGCGTAGAGCTTGCCGCGTCAGCCCGGTGTCAGCTGCCGTCCGACCGGTCGCCGCCGTCGCGCGGGGCCGCGAGGTCGTCCTCGAGATAGCGCTCGTCGTCGACGTCGTCCCACTCGTCGTCACCGAGGTCCTCGTCCTCGTCTTCCCAGGCGTCGCGCCACGCCTGGAGGCCGCCGCCCTCGGGCCGGCCGCGGTTGAAGAACGTCGCCAGCCACACGCTCAGCTCGTAGAGGAGGAGGAGCGGGACCATCGCGATGAGCATCGTCACGGGGTCTTGGCCCGGCAGGAGCATCGCGACGACGGCGATCGCGAGGACGGCGTAGCGGCGGTTCTTGCGCAGCTGCCGGGGGGAGACGATCCCGAGCCGGGTGACGGCGAGGATCCCCACCGGCATCTGGAAGAGGATCCCGAGCGCCGCGAGACCGGTGATCGCGAACTTGTAGTAGTCGCGCGCCTGGACGAGGACGTTGAACTCGTCGGAGTTGAAGTTCTGGAGGAACGAGACCGCGGGCGGGAGGACGACGAAGTACCCGAAGACGACGCCGCCCATGAAGAGGAACGGCACCATCGCCATGAGCGGCAGCGCGACGCGTCGCTCGTCGCGGTTGAACGCGGGGAGGACGAAGGCGTACGCCTGGTAGAGGATGAAGGGGAGCGAGAGGAGGAGCGCGAAGTAGGCGGCGACCGTGATGGTCGTCATGAACGGCTCACCCACCCGGAGCGTGACGGGCTGGTTCCCGCGGGTCTGCGGCATCTCGGCGATCGCCGCGTCGACGCGCTCGAGCTGCGCCTGCAGCGCCTGTCGCGCCGGCGCGGGGAGGTCGAGAGCCGGGTCGGCGAGCGCCGCCGTCAGCCCCGCCTGGGCGGCGCCGACCGCGCGGACGGCGTCCTGCGTCTTCTCGAGCTGACCCGGGAGACCGCGCCCCTGCTGGACTGCGGAGCTCGTCGCGTTCTCGTACGGCTCGTTGATGACCCCGAGCAGCGCGTCGTTCTGCCACGCGCAGACGGCGAAGAGGACGACGAAGACGGCGAGGGACGCGATGAGGCGCGACCGCAGCTCGTCGAGGTGGTCGACGAGGCTGAGTCGGTCCTCATGGCCGATGGGTCGGACGAGCGTGGCCACGGGGCCGGGACGAGGGCTGCGGGTGGTCGGTGGTCGGGTCGGTGCTCAGGAGCCCGAGACGCGCGCGTCCTCGCGACGCTGGGAGGCCTCCGCGTCCTGCGCTGCGGCGGTGAGCTCGGGGCGCTCGTCGTCGAGGTCGTCGTCGTCGCCGCGTCCGTCCGTCTTGCCGGTGAGCGAGTCCTTGAACTCACGCATCCCGGAGCCGAGCTGCCGGCCGAGGCCCGGCAGGCGCTTCGGACCGAAGATGACGAGCACGATGACGAGGACGATGACGAGCTCGAGGGGTCCGATGTTGGGCATGAGGCGTTCCGTTCGTCGGGGGGCGACACGAAGCGTAGCGGCGCCCGTGGGGTAGCTCGCTACCCGCTGGTGAAGCCGCTCCTCAAGGTCGCCGTGGCGGTGGCCGATGTAGGGGCTGTCACCAAGGGGTTGCGAGATGTCACGAGACACGGATCATCATCACTACGTGCGCAAGGTCGTCCTCCCGTCCGGGAAGACCATCGAGGTCGTCTACTTCGAGGACCAGGTCGTCCACTCCGAGGCGGTCGCCCCGGCTCCGGCCGACGGGTCCGCTCCGTCCGACGACCTCCACGTCTGCGGGACGTGCGCCTCGGATCTCGTCTACCCGACCGACTGGTCCGAGGTGGGCACGCGGCACTGGGAGGTCTCCCTGCGCTGCCCGAACTGCGAGTGGCGTGGCACCGGCGTCTTCGACCAGAAGACCGTCGAGCGCTTCGACGCGGTCCTCGACCGCGGCACCGACGCGGTCATCGCCGACCTCAAGCGCCTCGTGCACGCGAACATGGAGGCGGAGATCGACCGCTTCGCCGCCGCGCTCGAGGCCGGGCACATCGTGCCCGACGACTTCTAGGGAGAAGGAAGCGTCGGTCCTCGGCCCGCGAGACGAAGGCGTCG
>NZ_JBLKKY010000053.1:0-30587 GCF_059438195.1 Paraconexibacter sp. | reverse complement strand
CGGGGGCGACCTGCGACCGGCCCTCCGCGAGGTGCCGCCGACGGCCGCGGCGGCGACGCCGCTCCTCGACGAGGCGGCGCCCGTCCTCGCCGACACCGCCCCGCTGCTGCGCGACGTGCGCGCAGCGGTCGCGGCCGTCGCCGACGCGGCCCCCGCCGCCCGCGGGCTCCTGCTCGCGCTGCGCCCGAGCCTCGCGGTGCTCGACGACTCGCTGCTGCCGGCCCTCGACGAGGAGACGAGCCTCGGCCTGCCGACCTATCTGCAGTTCCTCAGCCTCTTCCAGGGCGGCGGCGGCGCGTCGCGTGGCTTCCAGACGCCGGCGCAGGCGACGGCGCCGAGCACGGGCCCAGGTCACTTCATGCGCTTCAACGCGCGGTTCTTCACAGGTGTCGGCTACCCCGTCCCCGGGTGCGCGGCGCTCGAGGAGTCCGCCCCGCAGCTCGCCGAGGCCCTCGCCGCGAACGGGGGGTGCACGCCGTGAGCAGCGAGGGCCGCCGGCCCCTTCCCATCGGCAGGCTCATCATCCTGCTGCAGGCCGTCGTCGCCTTCGCGTTCGTCGGATACCTGCTGGAGGGCGACGGGACCCACCTGCCGATCTTCGACGACCGGGAGACGATCGAGGTCGCGTTCCAGGACGCCGACGGGCTCAACGACGAGGACGGCCATCCGGTGACGATCGCCGGGGTCCGGGTCGGCGAGGTGACGGACGTCCGGTACGCCGACCGCCGCGCCGTCGCGACCCTGCGGGTCGAGTCGGGCACGCGCGAGCGCCTCCACCGCGACGCCCGCGCGGTCGTCGTCCCGCGGTCGGCGCTCCAGGACGACACGGTCGAGCTCGTGCCCGGAGAGGCGGACGAGCCGCTCGGCGACGGAGACCGCATCGCCGCGGACCTGCGCGCCGCCCCGGTCGGACTCGACCAGGTCGTCAGCACCCTCGACGCCGACACGCGCGCCCAGCTCCAGATCCTCGTCGGCGAGCTCGGCACCGCCGTGGACGACGCCGGCTCGCCGCTGCGCCGCGCGCTCACCGAGCTCGGCCGGGCGATGGACACGACGACGCGCGTCGCCTCCGCCCTCGCCGACCGCCGCCGGCTCCTGGCGCGCTTCGTCACCGAGCTCGACGCGGTCGTCGGGACGCTCGCCGCGCATCGCACCGGGCTGCGACGCGTGCTCGCCGATGGCCGCCGGACCGTCGACGTGACGGGCGCGCGCGAGGACGAGCTCGCGCAGACGGTGCGCGCGCTGCCGGAGGCGCTCGCCGCCGTCGACGGCGCGCTCGCGCGCACGAGCGAGCTCGCCGATCCGCTCGTCCCGGCCCTCGAAGGGCTGCGTCCCTCCGCCGAGCGGCTCCCCGCCGCGCTGCGCTCGGTCCGCGAGCTCGTCCCGTCCGCGCGCGGGCTCGTCGAGGATCTCGGCCCGGTGGCGAAGGAGGGCCGCGCGCCCGCGCGGAGCCTGCGACGGGCGCTCGGCGCGCTCGGCCCGGCGTCACGCGGCCTCGAGCCCTCGGTGGCCCGCCTCACCCCGGTGCTCCGCGACATCGACGAGAACAAGCGCGGCATCGCCCTCCTCGGCGAGCGGTTCAGCGGGGTGTTCTCGACCTCCGACGCGAACGGCCCGATCCTGCGCGGGCTCGGCTTCTTCGAAGCGTTCGATCCGGCGTCGTTCGGTGAGCCGGGGGCGCGCGGCGCCCGCCTCGAGCGCCTGAAGCTCGACGCCGTCCGCGCTCTCACGAAGACCTGTCGCACGAACGTCGTCGCCTGCCTCGTGCGCTCTCTCGTCCCGGGTCTCCCCGGGGCGCTGCGGGCCGGGGACGCCCCGGCCGGGGATGCGGCGGGGGCGCGGCGGCGCGCCCGGCGGCTCACGTCCGACGCGACCCGCGCGCGGCGTGCCGGCCTCGCGTCGGCCGGCGAGGAGGCGCGCCCGTGAAGCTCGCGATCCCCCGCTCCGGAGCGATCATGGCGATCGTCGTCCTCGCCGTCTCGGCGTCCCTCTTCGTCTACCTCATGGGCCGGTTCGGCGGTCCCTCCGTCTCGCTCGGCGGCCCGGGCTACGGGGTCGTCGCGACGTTCCACGACACCCAGGGGCTCGCGCGGAAGTCCGACGTGCTCGTGCGCGGCGCGAAGGTCGGCGAGGTCGAGGAGATCGAGACCCGGGGCGCGACCGCCCGGGTGAAGCTGAGGCTCGATGACCGCTACGCGCCGGTCCCGCGGACGGCGACGGTCCGCGTCGGGCAGAAGACGGTCCTCGGCGAGGCCTACGTCGACCTGGATCTGGACCGCTCCGGACCGCCGCTCCCCGACGGGGGCGTGCTCCCCGCCGCGCAGGTCCTCGAGACGGTCGAGCTCGACGAGGCGCTCGCGGCGTTCAGCGAGGGCGCCCAGCGCGACATCCAGCGCATGACGCGGACGTTCGCCCGCGGCGCGGCGAGCGCGCACACGTCCGATCGCGTGTCGGCGACCCTCGGGCGGCTCGACGCGCTCACCTCCGAGCTGCGCGGGGTGGGCGAGCTCCTCGACGGCCAGGAGAGCGCGATCGCCGGCATCGTCCTCGACGGCCGCCGGGCGTTCGAGGCGATCGGCGAGCACGAGACGCAGATCGCCCGGCTCGTGCGCGCCGCGCGGTCGACCCTCGAGGCGACCGCGAGCGCGCGGAGCGGCCTCGCCAGAGGCCTCGACGAGCTCCCGCGGCTCGTGGCGACGGCCGAGAGGACCCTCCGGACCGCCCGGCCGCTGCTCCGCGACGCGCGTCCCCTCGTCGCCGACCTCGAGCGCCTCGGTCCGCGCCTCGCCCCGGCGCTCGACGACCTCCGGCCGGTCGCCGGCCGCGCCCGCTCGGTCCTCGCCGGCCTGCCGGCGCTCACGCGCGCGGCGACGCCGACGCTCGAGGCCGCCGGACCGGCCCTCGACGCCGCGCGGCCGGCGATCGCCCGTCTCGAACCGGCCCTCGCCGACCTCGTCCCCATCGTCCGCTACCTCTCGGAGCGGCGCGACACGGTCTCGGCGTGGTTCGCGAACACCGCGGCCATCGGCTCGCGCGGGGACGCGAAGGGCAGCTACGTCCGCTTCAACATCTTCGTCGAGCCGGGAACCGGGTTCGGCGCCCCCGGCGCGTTCTCCAACAACGCGTACACCGAGCCCGGCGACGCCGCCGCGAACGCGCCGTACCGGCCGGGGAGCTACCCGCGGCTCGTGCCGTTCCGGCCCTGAGGGCCACGACGAGGGTTGCGTTCGTCGCCTATTTGCGCATATGGTCGAATGATGATCGGACGACGCTCCCGCCACGCGCCGAAGGGCGCCGATCCCGACGTCGCGGCCCGGGCCCTCGAGGCCCTGCGGCCGATCGCGGACCCGGAGCTGCGCCGGTCGATCGTCGAGCTCGGGATGGTGCGCAGCCTCACGGTCGAGGACGGCGCCGCGGACGTCGAGATCGCGCTGACGACGCCGGGGTGCCCGATCCGCGCGCAGTTCGAGCAGGCCGTCCGCGAGGCGCTCGCCCCCCTCGACGGCATCACGCGCGTCGAGGTCCGCTTCGGCGTCCTCGACGACGCCGAGCGCGCGACGCTGCAGGAGCGGCTCGGTCGCGCGGCGATGCCGGAGGGCGCCCTCGCCCAGGTGGGGACGGTGCTCTGCGTCGCCTCCGGGAAGGGCGGCGTGGGCAAGTCGACGCTCGCGATGAACCTCGCTGCGGCGATCCACGCGCGGGGACGATCGGTCGGAGTCCTCGACGCCGACGTCTGGGGCTACAGCCTCCCTCGGATGCTCGGCATCCGCGAGAAGCCGAGCGTGTCCTCCGAGCGCCGGCTCGTCCCTCCGCGCACGCCGGAGGGCATGCTCGTCATGTCGATCGGCTTCTTCATCGAGGAGGACTCGGCCGTCGTCTGGCGCGGGCCGATGCTCCACAAGGTCCTCTCGCAGTTCCTCCAGGACGTCGAGTGGGGCGCCCTCGACGTCCTCGTCGTCGACCTCCCGCCGGGCACCGGCGACGTCTCGATGTCGCTGTCGGAGCTGCTGCCGCAGGCGCGCTTCCTCATCGCGACGACCCCGCAGGCCGCCGCCCACGGCGTCGCCCGCCGCGCGGCGCGCATGGCGACGAAGCTCGACCACGAGGTCGTCGGCGTCGTCGAGAACATGTCCGACTACGTCGACGAGGACGGCCGCCGGCACGTCATCTTCGGCTCCGGCGGCGGCGAGGAGCTCGCCGACGAGCTCGACGTCCCCCTGCTCGGCCGGATCCCCCTCACCATCGCGACGCGCGAGCAGGCCGACGCCGGCCGACCGGTCGTCCTCGCACGGCCGTCGGACCCCGCGGCCGCCGCGATCGACGCGCTCGCCGGCGAGGTGCTCGCCCTCCGCCGCCAGGCGCCGCTGCCGATGGCCGCCCCGGCTCCGCCCCCGGCCGCGTCGGCTCCCCCGCCGGCTGCCGCCGCCCCGGCGGGCCGCTTCGAGCTGCCGGTCGTCCAGGGCTGAGCCCGCGCCGGCGCGGCAGACGCGACCACGCGTCCCGTCGCTCACGCGCTCGTCACCGCGAGGCCCGCGGCCGCCCCGAGCAGAGCGACGCCCGCCGCGACCTGCGCGCGCCGCGCCCAGTGCCGGCCGGCCCCCTCGCCGAAGCCGAGCCCGACGAGCGTCATCGACCAGGCGGCGATCGCGATGAGCGTCGCGAGCAGCAGCACCGAGCCGTCCCGCAGGCCGAACGCGAACCCGACGGCGAGGTTGTCCCCGCTGATCCCGAGCGACAGGAGGAAGAGGCCCGTCCAGCTCGTCGCTCCCGCAGCGAGCCGCGCATCTTCCTCGGCGTCACGGTGGTGGGCCTGGCGGACGCTCGTGAACCCGAGGGCCGCGAGGACCCCGACGCCGATCCACTCCCCGACGGAGGCGAGGTCCTCCGAGAGACCGCGTCCGATCGCGAGCCCGGCGAGCACGACGACGAATGAGACGACGCCGAAGGCCCCCGCGATCCGGACGCGGCGGCGGGCCATGCCGAACGCGCCGAGCACGACCGCCACCGCGAAGTTGTTCGCGGCGATGACGAGCGAGAGGGCTGCGGCCTCGAACAGGCTCACATCGGCCTGCTACCCGGCGGCGTCGAGCTCGTCGCGGACCGCCTGCTCCGCCCGCGGGAGCGCGGCGCGGACAGCGGCGCTCACCGGCGCACCGGGCGCGACGCGCTCGATCTCGATGCCGACGACGACGAGGCGCGCGGGCAGCCGTCCGAGCGCCTCGGCGAGCGCGATCGCAGAGGCCACCCCGCTGCCGTGACTCGACCACGCGGCGTCGATGCCCGCGCGCACCGCCGCAGCGTCGAGCCGGTGCACGGTCCCGGGCGGCGCGCCGCTGCGCACGGCGTCGACGACGACCGCGAGGCGCGCGCCGTCCCACGCCTCGAGGATCGCGGCGGGGTCCCCGCCGGGCACGCGGACGACCGCCTCGGCTCCGAGCCGGTCGGCGACGAGGTGCCCGGCGGCGTCGTCGCCGTGCGGACCGCCGATCGCGACGACGACGCCCCGCGTCGAGGTCAGGCGCGCGTGAGGTCGAGGAAGTGCGTCGCGCACGAGATGCAGGGGTCGTGGTTGCGGATCGCCCGCTCGCACTCGCGGGCGAGCGCATCGTCGTCGAGGTCGAGGCCGCGCTCGGCGACGGCGCGGACGTCCGCCTCGATCGCGCGCTGGTTCTGCGAGGTCGGCGGGATGATCCGCGCCGCGCGGATCGTGCCGTCCGCGGCGACGTCGTAGCGGTGGTAGAGGGTCCCGCGGGGCGCCTCCGTGGCGGCGCAGCCCGTCCCCGCGCGCCACTCGAGCGAGACCGCGGGCGGGTCCGGCGGCTCGTAGGCGGCGAGGATCGCGAGCGCCTCGTCGAGGGCGAAGAGGATCTCGACGCAGCGGACGACGATCGAGCGGAACGGGTTGCGGCAGGGCGCCTCGAGCCCCGCCTCCCGCGCCGCCTGCCGGGCGAGCGGGGACATCGCCTCGTGACCGAGCGCCCAGCGGGCGAGAGGGCCGGTGAGATACGGGCGGTCCTCGCCGCGCAGCCGCGCGTGGAGAGCGGTCGAGTGCGGGACCTGCTCCTCCGTGACGACGCTCTCGACCTCGGAGGCCTCGGCGTCGAGGCCGCCGTCCGAGACGAGGCGCCCCGCCTCGAGCGGGTAGGCGCCGGGCGCGCGCAACGCGACGAAGGCGTGGTCGGTCTCGAGCTCCGGGAACGGCAGGCTCGCCGCCCACCGCACCATGTCGACGGCCTCGTCGCGCGCCCGCTCGAGATGGTCGGTGAGGCTCCGCAGCTCCGACCGGGCGGGCGACCGGTGGAAGCCTCCGACGCGCACGTTCACCGGGTGGATCTCGCGGCCGCCGATGGCCGTGACGAGCGCGTTCCCGGCCTTCTTGATCCGCAGGCCGCGCTCGACGACGTCGCGGTGGTCGCGGGCCATGTCCGCCATGCCGTCGTAGCCGAGGAAGTCGGGGGCGTGGAGGAGGTGGACGTGGAGGGCGTGGCTCTCGATCCACTCGCCGCAGTAGAGGAGGCGCCGGAGCCGGCGCACCGGCTCCGGCACGACGACGCCGAGCGCGTCCTCGACCGCCGCCACCGCGCTCATCTGGTAGGCGACGGGGCAGATGCCGCAGATGCGCGCGGTGATGTCGGGCGCCTCGTCGGCCCGCCGGCCGCGGAGGATCCCCTCGAAGAACCGGAGCGGCTCGTAGATCCGCAGCTCGGCCCGCGTCACCCGCCCGTCGTCGACGTGGAGGCGCAGCGCTCCCTCCCCCTCGACGCGGGCGAGCGCCTGGACGGAGATGCGCGTGCGCGCGGCGGGCAGCTCGCGGGCGTCGCTCATCCCTGACGCTCGCTCTCCTCGCGGAACGCGGGCGCCCCGGCGTTGAACGTCCGGTAGGCGCGCACGACGTCCGCCGTCTCGACGCCGAGCGACTCCCAGGCCCGGCTGAGCGCGGGCGCGTTGGGCGTCGGCATCGGGCCGAAGCAGCCGTAGCAGCCGCGATCGTGCGCCGGGCACAGCGCGCCGCACCCGGCCTGGGTCACCGGCCCGAGGCACGGCGTCCCGTGGGCGACCATGACGCAGACCCGTCCCGCCCGCTTGCACTCCATGCACACGCTCTCGCCGGGGATCGCCGGGTCGCGCTCGTGGAGGAAGGCGCCGATCACCTCGAGGAGCTGACGCTTGTCGACCGGGCAGCCGTGCAGCTCGAAGTCGACGTCGACGTGGGCGCTGATCGGCGTCGACGTCCCGAGGAACGAGAGCTCGCCGGGCCGCGGGTAGACGGCGCCCGCGAGCTCGCCGGTGTCCGCCCATGCGCGGAGGGCCTGGATCCCCCCGGCCGTCGCGCACGCCCCGATCGTGACGAGGCGCCGCGACCCCGCGCGGATGTCGCGGATGCGGCGCTCGTCCTCCGGCGTCGTCACCGAGCCCTCGACGAGGCTGAGGTCGTACGGCCCGGGTCGCGTCGCGCTCGAGGCCTCGAGGAAGAACGCGATCTCGACCTCGTCGGCGAGCGCGAGCAGCTCGTCCTCGCAGTCGAGCAGCGTGAGCTGACACCCGTCGCACGAGGCGAACTTCCACACCGCGAGGCTCGGTCGGCTCACAGCTCGCGCACCCCCAGAAGGGGGCGCGCGACCGACTGCGCGACGACCGGTCCGTCGCGGCAGAGGAGGAGCGGTCCGAGCTGGCAGTGGCCGCAGAGCCCGACGCCGCACTCCATGTGGCGCTCGAGCGAGACGAAGGTCCGCGCGGGCGGGACGCCGGCCGCCTCGAGCGCTCGCGCGGCGAAGCGCATCATCACCTCGGGACCGACGACGAGCGCGACGCTCGCGGCGCCGTCGAGGCGGGCCGCGGCGACGAGCCCGGGCACGACGCCGACGCGGCCCCGCCACGCCGCGTCCGCCGCGTCGACCGTCGTGTGGACCTCGACCCCCGCCGCCTCCCAGGCGGCGAGCTCGTCGCGGTAGAGGAGGTCCTGCGGGGTGCGCGCGCCGTAGAGGAGCACGATCCGGCCGTGCTCCTCGCGATGGGCGAGAGCCGACTCGACCGCCGGGCGCACCGGTGCGAGGCCGAGGCCGCCCGCGACGACGACGACGTCGCGGCCGCGGGCGTCGCCGAGCGGCCAGCCGCGCCCGAGCGGGCCGCGGACGCCGACCGCGGGGGCGGTGCAGAGAGCCCGGGTGACGGCCCCGACCGCGCGGATCGTGTGCGTGAGCCCGCCCTCGACGCTGCCGACCGAGATCGGCGCCTCGCCGACGCCGAAGGCGGAGAGCATCGCGAACTGCCCGGGCGCGAAGCCCTCGCCGGCGTGGTCGAGCGTGAGGGTCCACGTGTCGGCGGTCTCGCGGCGCCGGGAGAGGACGCGGCACACCTCGAGGTCCGCCGGCGCCTCACACGGCACGGGGCGCCCCGTAGAGGTCGAGGAGCCGCAGGCGCGTCGCCTGCAGCCGCTCGGCGATGACGACGACGAACCGCTCGTACATCGCCCGGGCGAGCTCCGCGTCGCCGGCGAACCTGCCGCGCAGGCAGACCGCGTCGAAGCGCACGACCCGGACGTCACCGCGAGCGACGACGTCGAAGTGCGACAGGTAGGGCGGGACGAGCCACGACCAGCCGACGACGTCGTGCTCGTGAAGGGTCTCGATGACGAGCGGGCCGGTCGGCGACTCGGTCTGCAGCGCGGCCGTGCCGCGCCGGATGACGTAGAAGGACTCGTCGGGCTCGCCCTCGCGCAGGAGCGCCTCGCCGTCGGCGAACCCGTCGTTGACCGCGCAGCCGGAGAGCAGCTCCAGGTGCTCCTCGGGCAGGCCGGCGAAGAGCGGGACCGACGACAGGAGCTCAGGGATCGACTGCACGGATCGCCGCCACCTCCTCCGTGATGTCGATGCCGACGGGGCACCAGGTGATGCAGCGCCCGCACCCCACGCACCCGGACGTCCCGAACTGGTCGACCCACGTCGAGAGCTTGTGCGTCATCCACTGGCGGTAGCGCGAGGCGCCGGAGCGCCGCACGGCGCCGCCGTGGACGTGGCTGAAGTCGAGGGTGAAGCAGGAGTCCCACCGGCGCGTGCGCTCGGCGACGTCCCCCGCGAGGTCCGTGACGTCGTCGACCGAGGTGCAGAAGCACGTCGGGCAGACCTGGGTGCAGTTGCCGCACGTGAGGCAGCGGTCGGCGACCTCCTGCCAGCGGGGATGCTCGAGGTTCTCCGCGAGGAGCGCGGGCGTCGTCGCCGCGTCGAGCGTGCGTCCCATCTGGGCGACGGCGCGCTCGGTCGCGGCGCGTGCGGCGTCGCGGTCGTCCTCCCCGGCGGCGGCGTGCGCGACGTCCTCGAGGACCTCGCGACCGCGGTCGCTGCCGACCTCGACGACGAAGCGATGCCCGCCGTCGTCGAGCAGCTCGGTGAGGGCGAGGTCGAAGCCGCCCTCGGCGCGCGGTCCCGTCCCCATCGAGGCGCAGAAGCAGGTGCCGCCCGCCTGGCCGCATTGCACGGCGACGACGAACAGCGCGTCGCGGCGGGCGGCGTAGTCCGGGTCGGCGACGGCGCCGCCGGTGAGCACGCGGTCCTGGATGGCGATCGCGTGGAGGTCGCAGGACCGCAGGCCGACGAGCGCCACCGGCTCGGGCTCCTCGCCCGGTCGCTCGACCGTGAACCCGCCGTCCTCGGCGCGCCGCGAGCGCATGACGGTGACCGTGGACGGCAGGAGGGTCCCCTTCGCCGAGTGCGGCCCGACGCTGAAGCCGAAGAGCGCCTCGTCGCCGCGGTCGCGCAGGCGGTAGCGGCCGGCGTCCTGCTCCTCGCCCACCCCGCGCGGGAGGTCGTCGGCCGTGGCGATCTCGTCGAGGACGATCGCGCCGTCGCGGGCCACCGGACCGACGGTGCGGTAGCCGCGGCGCCGCAGCGCGGCGAGGAGGTCGTCGAGGGCGGAGACGTCGGCGACGCGAGGCCCGGCGTCGTGCCTGCGCGTGCGGTCGTCGTCGTCCAGCATGGAAAGCCTCCGCTTCCTCGAACGCCGCGCACGACGTTACCCGTGGCCGATCGACGCGGTCAAACGCCCGGCCCGCTCGGGCGCCCGACCGCGTCGTCGGGCGCGGCCTCTCGTACGTTCGTCGAGATGGCGTTCAGGCCGCCGTCCGGCGCTACGCTCGTCCCCGTCCGCGCGTCCGTCCGGAGATGCCCCATGCGCCTCGCCTCGTCCCTCCTCGCCGCCGCCGCCACCGCCGCAGTCGTCGCTCTCGTCGGCGCGTCGCCGGCGAGCGCCGCGCGGCCGCACGTCTCGCACGCCGCGAAGCCGCCGTCGCACGTCGCGGCGTACTGGACGAAGGGCAAGATGGAGCGTGCGGTTCCGGCGGACCGCGTGCGCGGCACCGAGCCTTCTCCGCGCGGGAAGGGCGGGACGAAGGGCTCCGGCTCGAAGGGCGGCAAGCCCGGCGGCGACACCTCGACGTGGTCGTCGTTCACCGTGTCATGGCCCTACACCGGACTCGACCGCACGAACGGCAAGGTCTTCTTCACGCTCGGCGGCGTCGACTACGTGTGCTCGGGGACCGCGGTCGACGCGAGCGCGGGCAGCCTCGTCTGGACCGCCGGTCACTGCGTCACGGACGGCCCGGGCGCGGACGCGACGAACTGGCTGTTCGTCCCGGCCTACTACAACGGCGAGGCGCCGTACGGTCTGTGGGCGTTCTCGGCCCTGTACTCGACCTCCGAGTGGCGGTCCTCCGGGGACTTCACCTACGACCTCGGCGCCGCCCGCGTGAGCCGAGCCGATCTCCCCGGCGGGACGCTCGGCGGCGTCGTCGGGTCGCGGCCGGTCACGTTCTCCTCCTCGGCCGACCAGCGCTACCGCAGCCACGGCTACCCGGCCGCGAAGAAGTTCAGCGGCGGGACGCTGCGCGGCTGCGACTCGCCGCTGCTCTACCGCGACGGCGGCGCGAGCGACCCGATGGGCATCGGCTGCGACATGACCGGCGGCTCGAGCGGCGGCGGCTGGATCACGGCGGGCGGCAGCGTCGCCTCGGTGAACTCCTACGGCTACCGGTCGCTGAAGAACGTCATGTTCGGGCCCTACCAGGGCTCGGTCGCCGCCGGTCTGTACGCGGCCGCCGACTGACGGTCGCCCGGACGCGGCCGCGCCACCGCCGCGGCGGCGAGACGCGCGGGCGCGTCTGATTGCTACCGTCGTCGCGCCTTGTTCCCCGCCCCGGCGGGTCAGCGCTCGCCGGAACAGCACCCGAAAGGACGTCCATGCTGCGACCTTCTCGCGCCAGCCTGCTCGCCCTCTCCGCCGCCGCGCTCGTCGCCGCCGGCTGCGGTGACGACGACGAGACCGACGCCGCCGAGGCCCCGGCGGCCCCCGCCGAGACCGCGCCCGCCCCGGAGGGCGGCGAGACCCCGCCCGAGCTGACCGAGGACGCCGTCCGCGAGCTCGTCGGCGACATCAACGAGGACCCTCAGCTCCTCTGCGATCCCGAGAACATCAGCGGCATCCTCCTCGAGCAGATCGGCGGCGAGGAGGCCTGCCGGGAGGCGACCGAGGGGCAGGCCGCCGGCGGCGACTACGACATCGAGGACGTCACGATCGAGGGCAACGCCGCGACCGCGATCATCTCCGAGGGCGACCAGTCGACGGCAGTGACCTTCACGGTCGAGGACGGCCGCGTGAAGGTCGCCGCGCAGGGCCCGGCGCAGACCGAGAAGCCGCCGGCCGACTCGACCGAGGAGTAGTCCCTCTCTCCTATCCCTCTGCGCCGTCGCCCACGAGATCGGCGGCCGGGTTCGACCCGTGCGACGCGCCGACCGCGGCCTCGACGCCGTCGCGGTAGTGGTCGGCGAAGAGCTGTGAGACGAGCTCGCCCCGGCTCGACACGCCGACCTTGTCGAAGATCGACTTGACGTGGTCGCGGACGGTGTGCGGCGAGAGGCAGAGGCCGGAGGCGATCTCGGCCGTCGACGTCCCGCGGGCGATGAGCCGGGTCACCTCGACCTCGCGCTGCGAGAGCCCGTAGGCCTCGACGATGATCGGCGCGACGTCGGCGGCCTTCGCGGGCTCGAGCACGAGCGCCGTGTGGCCGGGCTCCCCGTCGGGTGCGCGCATGACCGTGGCGTGGAGCAGGAGCCACATCCCGGACCGGGTGCGCAGCCGGGCCCGGAGCGGCCGGGCGCCCGCGTCGACGCGCGCGTCGAGCGCCGCGGCCTGGGCGTGGGTGAACGCCTCGACGGGAATCGGCAGGCCCGTCGCGCTCGGCTGCGTGAACGCGGACTCCAGCTCGCGCATCCAGTGCTCGGCCTCGGCGCTCACCGAGACGACCGTGCCGTCCGCCTCGAGGAGCACGATCCCCGGCGCCTGCACGTCGGAGAAGCCGGACGCCTGACTCACCATCGCCTGGCGCAGCCCCCTGGCGACGTCGCCCCGGATCGACTCCAGCCACGCCTTCTCCGGCTCGCTGAACGGCGGGCTGTCGACGGACCGGTTGAGGTGGGCGTACCCCCAGGGCGTGGCGCCGCACGTGAACGCGACCCGCACCTCGTGGGTGAGGCCGAACAGCCCGTAGAACTCGCGGTGGCGCGCGCTGCGCTGCGGATGCCCGCCGGTCGCCTCGTGGAGGTCGACGACCCGCGCCGGCCCGGCGACGATGTCGGAGAACTTGTTGAAGTCGGGGACGAGGAACTCGTTGTCCCAGAACGGCTGGCAGATCTCGTCGGGGAGGCGGTCGACGACGCCGGCTCCCATGCAGAGCCCGGTCTGCGGGTCCGCCGAGGCCCAGAAGTAGCCGTCGGCCGGGACGACCCGCTGGACGCGCGCGGCGGTGCGCTCGATGAACGACTGCGCGTCGAGGCCGACGGACGCGTCGGCCGCGATCGCATTCGCGACGGCACCGGCACCACGGAGACCATGCATGGCGGCGAAAGTACTCCTGCTCCCGGCCCCGCGCCACCCCTCAGCTGAGGGGTCGCCCGGTGGGAAAGACCCCCCACGCGTGGGATGGGCACCGGCGTACGCTCGCGCGAGTCTCCTTTCCGTCACCGCACACCGCACCCACCCCGAGGAGATCTCGATGCAGCCCGTCACCCCGCTCGGCCACGCCCCGTTCGTCGTCCAGCCGCTCCACGACGCCTACGACACGGCGCGCGCCGCGTGGAACCTCCACGCCGACCTCCGGCCCGCCGGCGTCGCCGCGGCGGCGACGGTCGAGCAGGTCGTCGAGGCGATCGGCTTCGCCCGCGAGCACGGCCTCAGGGTCGCGCCGCAGACGACCGGTCACTTCGCGACCACCCTTCCCGCGCTCGACGACACGCTCCTCCTCAAGACGACGCTCGACCCCGAGGTGACGATCGACCCCGTGGCGAGGACCGCGCGCGTCAACGCGGGGACCCTCGCGGAGGACCTCGTCGTCGCGGCCGCCGAGCACGGACTCGCGTGCCTGCACGGCTCCTCCCCCGACGTCGGCGTCGTCGGCTACCTCCTCGGCGGCGGGGTCAGCTTCTACGGCCGCACGCACGGCCTCGCGTGCAACCACGTCACGGCGGTCGAGATCGTCACCGCGGACGGCGTGCTGCGCCGCGTCGACGCCGCGAACGACCCGGACCTCT
The DNA here is from genome assembly GCF_059438195.1 of Paraconexibacter sp. Lineage (NCBI taxonomy): Bacteria > Bacillati > Actinomycetota > Thermoleophilia > Solirubrobacterales > Paraconexibacteraceae > Paraconexibacter > Paraconexibacter sp. The sequence goes on along the minus strand of NZ_JBLKKY010000053.1, from coordinate 17,010 downwards.
TCTGGGCGCTGCGCGGAGGCGGCGGGAACTTCGGCGTCGTCACCGCGATCGAGATGGGCCTCTTCGAGCTGACGGAGGCGTACGCCGGCACGCTCTTCTGGCCGATCGACCGCACCGCGGACGTCATGCGCGGCTGGCGCGACTGGACGCGCCGCGTCCCCGAGTCGGTGACGACGTCGTTCCGGATCCTCTGCCTGCCGCCCCTGCCGGAGGTTCCGGAGCCGCTGCGCGCGACCCCGCACGTCGCGATCGACGGCGCGGTCCTCGCGAGCCAGGCCGAGGGCCGCGCGCTCCTCGACGAGCTCCGGGCGATCGGCGGGCACACGATCGACACGTGGGCGCAGGTCCCGGCGCCCGCCGTCCTGCGCGTCCACGGCGATCCCGAGCAGCCGGTCCCGGCGATCGGCGACCACCTCCTCGTCCGCGACCTCGACGACTCGGCGATCGACGCCTTCCTCCAGGTGACCGGCGAGGGGTCGGGCTCGCCGCTCCTCTTCGCCGAGCTGCGTCACACCGGCGGCGCCTTCGCGCGGCGTCCGGAGGGCGCGGGCGCACGCGCGACGCTCGAGGGGCTCTACTCGATGTTCGCCGTGGGCGTCCCCATGACGCCCGAGCTCGGGGCGGCGGCCCAGGTGGCGATCGACCGTCTCCTCGCAGCGATGGCGCCGTATGGCACCGGGACCTTCTACCTCAACTGGGGCGAGACCGGCGGCTCGGCGGAGACGGCGTTCGCGCCCGAGGACTACGCGCGGCTGCGGCAGATCCGCGCGCAGCACGACCCGGACGAGATGTTCGTCGCCTCCCACCGCATCGCGGCGGGGTAGGACCAGACGGGCCCGGCGCGCGGCGGCTCAGGCCGCCGCGCCGTCGGCGCCCTCGAAGCGATAGTCCTCGAGCGGGAACCGGGCGCTGCGCCACGTCGCCTCGAGCGTCGTCGAGGGCCGGAACGGCACGTCGCCGTTGCGGTCGAAGTAGTAGCTGTTCGCCGTGGCGCAGCTGCCCTGGAAGAAGACCTGGCGGTGGCGACGGCCGAGCATCTGCGCGAAGAACCGCTCGTTGGCCTCCGGCGTCACCTCGATTCTCGTCGCGCGCTCCTCACGCGCGCGGCGCAGGCAGCGCACGACGTGCCGTGCCTGGTTCTCGATGAGCGTGAAGTAGGACGAGCCGTTGTAGCCGTAGGGTCCGAGGAGGAGGAAGAGGTTCGGGAAGCCGGGGATGCTCACCCCCTCGTAGGCGTGCAGCCGGTTCTCGAGGAAGTGCGTGCCGAGGTCCGCCCCGCCGACGCCACGCACCGGGAACGGCGGCATGTTGTCGGCGTCGAAGACCTTGAAGCCGGTCGCGAGGACGAGCACGTCGATCTCGTGGAGGGCGCCGTCCGCGGTGCGGACGCCCGTCGGCTCGACGCGCTCGATGGGCTCGGTGACGAGGTGGACGTCCTCGCGGTTGAACGTCGCGAGGTAGGAGTTGTGGAAGCTCGGGCGCTTGCAGCCGAGGCTGTACTGCGGCGTGAGCTTCTCGCGGGTCTCCGGGTCCTTCACCTGGTCGCGCAGGTGCTTGCGGCCGAGCGCCTCGCTCGCCTTCGCGATCGGCAGCACGCTCGCGAAGTGCGCGGCGAGCGGGAACGTCGCCTCGACGTAGCCCTGGCTGACGGAGCGGAACGCGAGCTTCGCGCCCGGCACCTTGCCGAGCGCCCAGCGCACGGGCTCGGGGAGCGGGGCGTCCGGCTTCGGCAGGCACCAGATCGGCGTCCGCTGGAAGACCGTGAGCTCGGCGACCTCCTCGGCGATCGCGGAATGAGCTGGACGGCGGAGGCGCCGGTGCCGATGACCGCGACCCGCCGGCCGGCGAGCGGGACGTCGTGGTCCCACCGGGCGGTGTGCAGGGTGTCGCCGGCGAACGTCGCGAGGCCCTCGATGTCCGGCGGCTTCGGCTGGGCGAAGACGCCCGTCGCGCCGACGACGTGACGGGCGGTGATCGTCTCGCCCTCCCCGGTCGTGAGCGTCCAGAGGTCGCGCTCGTCGTCGAAGCGCGCCTCGCTCACCTTCGTGCGCAGGCGGATGCGGTCGCGCAGACCGAACTCGTCGGCGCAGCGCTCCGCGTAGGCCTTCAGCTCCGTCCCCGGCGCGTAGACCCGCGACCAGTCCGACCGCTGCGCGTAGGAGTACTGGTAGCTGAACGACGGGATGTCGACCGCGACGCCGGGATAGGTGTTCCAGTGCCACGTCCCGCCGACGCCGTCGGCCTCGTCGAGGAGGACGATGTCCTCGAAGCCCGCCTCGAGGAGGGCGCGGCCGATGCCGAGCCCGCCGAACCCCGCCCCGATGACGGCGACCTCGACGTCCGGTCGCGCCGTGCCGTTCGTGCTCATGTGCGCACGGTACCGGGTGGTTCCACGCTCGGCGACCGCCTCATCCGACCCGCCGCAGCACCTCCCCGGTCACCTCGTCGAGCGACCGCAGCCCGCTGAGGCCCATCGTGAGGTCGAGCTCGGCGAGGATGTTGAGGACCGCGTCGCGGGCGCCGTCGCGGCCGCCGAGCGCGAGCCCGTAGACGTGCGGGCGGCCGACGAGGACGGCGTCGGCGCCGAGGGCGAGCGCCTTCACGACGTCCGAGCCGGTGCGGATGCCGCTGTCGAGGAGCACGGTCGCGCGCCCGTCGACGGCCGCCGCGACCTCGGGCAGCGCGTCGAGCGAGGAGATCGAGCCGTCGACCTGGCGGCCGCCGTGGTTCGAGACGACGACGCCGTCGAGCCCCATGTCGACCGCGCGCCGGGCGTCGTCGGGGTGGAGGATCCCCTTGAGGAGGACGGGCAGGTCGGTGCGGTCGCGGATCGTGGCGATGTCGTCCCAGGTGAGCGACGGCCGCGAGTAGATGTCGAGGAACGTCTCGACGGCGGCGCGCGGCTCGGGCGAGCGGATGTTGCGCGCGAACGAGCCGGGGAACTTCCGCGTCATCGAGAGGAGCGTCCTGATCGCGCCGAGCGTCACCTCGACGTCGGCCGACGCGGCCTTGCCGACCCCCTCGCGGACCCGCGCACGCACGACCTCGCGGAAGCGCGGGTCGGTGACGTACTGCGCGATCCCCTCGCCACGCGCGAACGGCAGCGACCCGATGTTGAGGTCCTGCGTGCGCCAGCCGAGCATCGTCGTGTCGAGCGTGACGACGACCGCCTCGCAGCCGACCGCCTTCGCGCGCGCGAGGAACGAGTCGACGAGGTCGTCGTCGGTGCTCCAGTAGAGCTGGAACCAGCGCGGCTGGTCGCCCATCGCCTCCGCGCACTCCTCCATCGAGAAGCACGACTGGCTGCTGAAGACGTACGGGACCCCGAGGTCGGCGGCCGCGCCGGCGATCGCGACGTCCGCGTCGGGGTGGAGGAGCTCGGAGGCGCCGACGGGCGCGAAGAGCAGCGGCGCGGGGATGCGGCGGCCGAAGAGCTCCACCGAGAGGTCCCGCTGGGACACGTCGCGCAGGACGCGCGGGACGATCGCCCATCGGTCGAACGCCTCGCGGTTCGCGCGCATGGTCGCGCCCTCCCCCGCCCCGCCGGCGACGTAGGCCCAGCCGCGGACCGACGCCTTGCGCTTCGCCGCCTTCTCGAGGCCGCTGAAGTCGGTCGGGATGCTCGGCCGGCGGCCGAGCGCACCGGCTCGGTAGATCTCGCTCTGGCGCTCGCGGCCGGGACCGGGGCCGGGGGCGGGGACCGTCGTCGTCTTCTCGCTCATGTGCGCAGGATCGCGCACGTCACGCGGCGGCCTCCGCCTCGAGGTCGCTGTCGTCGAAGTCCTCGTCGCGCAGCTCGTCGGGCGACGGGCCGAGGAGGCCCTTCCGCCGGGCTCCCTCGGCGGCGAGCGACACGAGCCCGGCGGCGGCGAGGGACACGAGGAGCGGCAGCCAGAAGTTCTGGTCGAAGACCGAGCCGCCGACGAAGCCGAGGGAGAGGTTGAAGGTCGCCCACAGCAGCCCGCCGACCGCGACGTAGGCGGCGAAGCGGGCGCGTGGCATGTCGAGCGCGCCGGCGCTCATCGCGGCGGCCGTGCGGCCGCCCGGGACGAAGCGTGCGACGCCGACGATCCAGGGGCGCTTGCCGATCTGGTGGCGCACCCACTTCACCTGATCGAGCGCGTTGCGCAGCAGACGGCGTCGCAGTCGCCTGCCCGGGCGGTCGCCGACCGTGTAGGCGAGGTTGTCCCCGGTGACCGAGCCCGCCCACGCGGCGGCGAGGAGCGCGGGCATCGACAGCCCGTCCTGCGCGGCGATGATGCCGACGGTGATGAGCGCCGTCTCGCTCGGCAGGACGGGAAGCACCGAGTCGACGATGATGACGCCGAAGAGGAGCCCGTACGTCCACCACTTGTCGCTGAGCGCCTCGACGACGAAATCGAACACGTCTCTGTCCTACCCGGCGCGGGAGCGGTCCCTCACCCGTCCCCGGCCGGCAGCACGAGCGCGCTGGGCTGGGCGGGGCCATGGAGGATCTCGACGTCGACCGGCGCGAGGCGCGTCGCGTGCGCCGGGTCTTCTCCCGTCCCGGGGTTGCGTGCGTAGCGGGGATGCGCGCCGGAGGCGAGGAGGAGGCGGATGCGGTGACCGGCGGCGAAGCGGTGGGCGATCGGCCAGAGATCGAACGCGACGCGCCACGTCCCGCCGTCCCCCTGCTCGGCGCGCTCCGGGTCGACGCGGACGAGCGCGTCGGTGACGTTGCGCGACACGCCCTCGCGGTCGACGTCGCACACGCGCGCGAAGACGTCGAAGTGGTCGGCGCTCGCGCGCACGTGGACGACGACGCCGACCGGGCCGATCGCCTCGAGGGTGCCGGGCAGCGGCGGGGTCGTGAAGGTGAGCACGTCGGCCCGCGCCTCGAGGGGGCGGTTGTCGACGACCGGCTCGCGCTCGAGGAGGACCGCCCCGCCGAGCGAGGGCGTCGGGTCGTGCGGGTCGTAGCGATAGCCGTCGGCGCCGTCCTGCGCGGGCGGGTGGTCGCCGAGCGCGCGGCCGGGCCCGAGGAAGAGGCGGCGCTCCCCCGTCCCCGGCGGCGGCCAGGTCGGCAGCTCGCGCCAGCCGCCCCCCGAGCGCTCGCCGGTGACGAAGATCCGCACGGCCGCCGGGTGCAGCAGCTGCTCGTCGTCGAGGAGGCCCGCGCGCAGCCAGGCGAGGCCCTCACGCAGCCCGGCGCCCATGAGGTCCGGCGAGGTGTGCGTCCACGGACCGACGACGAGCTGCGGCCGCCGCCCGGCCTCCTGGAGCGCGGCGAAGTCCTCCAGCATCCACGGGAGGAAGATGTCGTGCCAGCCGCCGATGAGCTGGACGGGCGCCCGGACCTCGCCGACGCCGCGGGTGAAGTCGCGGGCGACCCAGTAGGGGTCGGTGCGCTCGGTGCGCCCGAGCGCCTCGCGGAACCACGCCACCTCCGCGCCCGCGGCGCGCACGTCGAGGTCGGCGAGCGGCAGCTCGGCGACCGCCTCGGGCAGCTCGCGCAGCGCGCGGACCATCGCGACCGCGGCGAAGCGCTGCTCCTGCTTCGCGACGAGCGCGAGCCACGACGCGGCCGTCTCGAGCGAGAGGCTGCCGCCCCCGTAGGTCTGGCCGTGGAACTGCGACGCGCTCGCCTGGATCGCGAGCGCGGCGACGTCGTCGCCGGCCTCCGCGGCGACCGCCCACTGGACGAGCCCGAGGTAGCTCGGGCCGATCATCCCGATGCGGTCGGCGTGCCACGGCTGCTCGCGCAGCCAGCGCAGCGTCGCGAGCCCGTCGTCGCGCTCGTCGAACGGGTCGAACTCGCCCTGCGACCCGAACGTCCCGCGGACGCTCTCGATGACGACCTGCAGTCCGCGCTCGGCGAGCAGGCGCCCGAAGAGGAGCCCGAAGAGCTGCTTGCGGCCGTAGGGCGAGCGGACGAGGACGGTCGGCTGCGGGCGGTCGCTCGTCTCGCGCGCGACCCAGCGGTCGGCGAGGAGGATCGTCCCGTCGTCCATGGGGACCCGGAGGTCGGGCTCGCAGACGACGTCGCGGGTGAGCGGGCGCGGGAGACGGCTCGTCCGGCCGAGGATCTCGCTGAGGAGGGTCACGAGGCCGAGTGTAGGACCGGGGTTCCACCGTCGGACGTATGCGGCGTTCTCCCGATGAGCGCGGCCGCGCGTGCGGCGACGATCGGCGTCATGCGTCACGTTCTCGCTCCTGTCGTGCTCACCGTCGCCGTCGGCGTCCCGGCCGCCGCCTCGGCCGCCCCGACCGGCTACGACGTCCTGCACGTCACCGAGCCGGCGCACCTCGACGTCGCCCCGCCGCTCGAGGACCTGCGCGCGGGCGCGCGGGCGCGCCTCGTCGTGCCCGACGACTGGACGTCGGTGCGGTCCTCGACCGGCCGCCGGAGCTGGCTCACGCGCCGCTCGTCGTGTCGCTATCGCGTCACCGCATGGCCGACGACGGTCGTCGACGAGCCCGGCGACGCGACCGCGCGCGTGGAGGCGAGGCTCCCCGAGTCGGACCCGCGGCGCGTCCTCGACGAGGGCACCCACGGCTCGGCCGCCTTCCGCGTCGTCCGCCGCTCGTCGGTCGGCGAGCAGGTCCGCATCGTCGGCGCCTGGTCGCGCGTCCTCACGCGTCGCGACGACATCGACGGCGGGGCGGACGCAGTCGTCTGGACGGATCTCCGCGTCGTCGCGACCTCGCGCAAGGGCGACGAGTGCCACTCCGGCACGTGGCGCGAGACGATGGGTCCGGCGCTGGGCGACATGCTCGCCGGGGCGCGGGCGACCCTGCGCTTCATCCGCGACAGCTGACGTTGACGGCGTCCCGGGCGGTCTGCTTGACTCGGTGTCGAACGCGTGCCGATGGGCGACGCTGTTCGCAGACCGTCATCCGAGGGAGGCACCGATGGACGTCCTGGCACGGCTCGAGCTCGAGCATCCGATCGCCCAGGTGGGCATGGGCGGTGGGATGGCCGACGCCGACCTCGCCGCCGCGGTCTCCAACGCCGGCGCTCTCGGGACGATCGGCATCCTCGATCCCGACCGCTTCGCGGCCGAGGTGCGACGCGCCCGCGCGATGGCCCCCGGTCGGCCGATCGCCGTCAACCTCCTCATGCCGTTCATCAAGCGCGCGCACGTCGACGCGGTCCTCGACGCGGGCATCGAGGCGGCGGTCCTCTTCTTCGGGCACGACCGCGCGCTCGTCGACCGGCTCCACGCGGCGGGCGTCGTCGTCCTCCACCAGGTCGGCACGGCCGCCGAGGCGCGGCAGGCCGTCGCCGACGGCGCGGACGTCATCGTCGCCCAGGGCGTGCAGGCGGGCGGGCATCTCCTCGCCCACGAGCGCCTCGACGCGGTCCTCCCGCAGGTCCTCGACGCCGCGGACGGCCGTCCCGTCTTCGCGGCGGGCGGGATCTCGGACGGCGCCGCGGTGCGCGCGGCGATGGACGCGGGCGCCGCGGGCGTCATGGTCGGCAGCCGCTTCCTCCTCACCGAGGAGTGCAAGGTCCACCGCGCCTACAAGCAGCGCGTGATGGGCGCGACGAAGACCGTCGACACCCTCCTCTTCGGCTTCGGGTGGCCCGCGCGGCATCGCGTCGTCGCCAACGCGGCGACCGAGCGCTGGTGCGCGCGGGACGTCCGCGGGCCCGCGGCCGCACGCGCCGTCAACCGCGTCACCTTCCCGATCGGGCGCCGCCTGCCGCTCCGCGCGCTCGACGTCGTGCCGAAGGCCCAGACGCGCGCGGTCCCGCTCTACACGATCGGCCCGGTGATGGAGGGCATGCCCGAGCGCCTCGTCGACACGACGCCGCTCTACGCCGGGGAGTGCGTGCGCGACCTGCGCAGCGTCGTCCCGGCGGCGCAGGCGGTCGCCGAGCTCGCGCAGGGGACGCGCCGGCCGGCCCCGCCGGCGGCGAGCGCGCGCTGACGCAGCCGGCGGCGCGGCGTCAGGCCGCGATCCGCGGCAGCTCGATCGCGGGGCAGCGGTCCATGACGACCTCGAGCCCCGCCTCCTCCGCGCGCGCGGCCGCCGCCGCGTCGAGGACCCCGAGCTGCAGCCAGACGCCCGTCGCGCCGATCTCGATCGCCTCGTCGACGTGGGCGCCGGCCGCCTCGGAGCGGCGGAAGACGTCGACGACCTCGACGCCCTCGCTCTCCGGGATCGCCGTCACGGACGGGTAGCAGCGCTCGCCCAGGACCTCGTCGAGCGCGGGGTTCACCGGGATGACCCGGAAGCCGCGCTGCTGCAGCAGGCGGGCGATGCGGTGCGAGTCGCGCGCGGGGTCGGGCGAGCAGCCGACGACCGCCCACGTGCGGGTCTCTGTGAGGAGCCGGCGGATCGTGTCCTGGGAGTTCATCGCCTCCAGTGTGCCCGGGGCGGGGGCGGGCGGAACCGACCCCTCTTTGCACCTTGACAGTCAGATCTGACCGTCAAGGTGCAAAGTGCGGGGCGGCGGGGTGCCTCGTGGACGCCCACGACCCTCACCGCCCTCAGCTCGCGAGGCCGTGCGCCTCCAGCTTGCGGTAGAGCGTCGAGCGCGAGATCCCGAGCGCCGCGGCCGCGAGGCGCTTGTTGCCCTCGGTCTGGCGCAGGACCTCCTGGATCGCGTCGCGCTCCGCGCGCTTCAGCCGTGTCACCTGCGCGCGGACGATCCGCTCGCGGAACGCCTCGGGGAGATCGTCGGGCCGGACGACGGACCCCGGCGCCGCGGCGACCGCCGCGTCGACGACCCGGCGCAGCTGGCGCGCGTTCCCCGGCCACTCGCGCTCCATCAGCCGATGGACGGTGCGCGGCTCGAGCCGGGGGCCGTCATCGTGCTCGGCGACCATGCGCTCGGCGATGTCCGCGATGTCCTCGGCGCGCTCGCGCAGCGGCGGCAGATCGAGGACGTAGGAGAAGCGCTCCTCGAGTGAGGACGGCACGTCTGCGGAGTCGGCGCCGTGCGAATACGTGACGACGACGAACCTCCCGGCGCCGTCGGCAGCATCGAGCATCCGGCAGAGGCTCGCGAGCGTGACCGCGTCGAGTGCCTCCGCGTGCGTGACGAGAACCGGGCCCGAAGCGTCGGCGTCCTCGTCGAGCCGGGCGACCGCGGCCGTCTCGCGGGCGTCGACGACGACCGCCGGCTCGCCGGGCGCGGCGAGGTCCGCGAGAGCGCCGCCGAGCGCCGCCTTGCCCACACCCGCCTCACCGACGAGGAGGAGCGCCTTGCGAGTGACCGCCGCCGACGATGCGCGTCGCAGCACCGCGCCCCACGCGACGCTGCGGCCCGGGAGAAGCTCGCGCAGGGCCTCGACGGGATCGGCACGCCCCTCCGACCCGGCCCCGTCGTCCATCGTGGCTCTCAGATCGGTCCGCGTCGGGCGCAGCTGGACGACGACGCCCACGCTCGCGTCACCCTCGCGGACGTCGATCAGCTTCGCCGCCATCTGATGCCGCCGTCCGACGACGAGCGTCGCGTGGACCTCGCCCTTGTCCCGCGCACGCTGCACCTGCTCCCAGAGGAGCACGCGATCGACCTCGCCGAGAAGATCGGCGGCCTCGCAGTTGCTCATCTGCATCCGGCTGTTGATCGCGATGGTCGGAATCCGCGGGCCGCGGCGGTCGGTGCGCAGGAAGCCGTCGAGGAGCGCGCGGTCCGCGGCCGAGTAGCCGCTCAGCAAGCGTGCGCTGATCTCCTGCGCGGCGCGGACGATGAGCGGCAGCATGAGCGAGGACGACTCGTGGTTGGGCAGCACGAGGTCGACGACGCCCTCGAGGCGGCCGGTGATCGGATGCCTCACCGGCGCTCCGACCGCCGAGAACGCCTGGAAGTCCTCCGCGAAGTGCTCGCCGCCGAGGACGACGACCGGCTCGCCCTCCTCGATGACGGTACCGAGCGCGGTCGTGCCGACGCAGCCCTCTTCGAAGCTGTAGCCGGGGATGGCGTCGATCGCGTCGAGGCGCTCGATGACGCGGCGGTCGTTGCTCCAGCGCTCGAGGATCACCGCGTCGGCGTCGACGAGCATCGACGCGGCCTCGGAGTTGCCGAGCTGCGCGAAGAGCTCGTCGATGACCGGGCGCGCCGCGCGCACGAGCGCGGAGTCGCCCCCCGGCTCGCGGACGAAGCGCGGTCGCGGGGATGTCGGCGAGACCCCGGCGCGCAGCGACCGCAGCCACGACCGCGCGGTCGTCTCGCGCACGCCGGTCGGCACCTCGCCCGTCGCGAGGAACTCCTTCCTCGCGCGTGCGAGCGCGTCCCGCGCGCCTCGTCCGTCCTGCGGCTCGAAGAGCTCGCCCGTCTCGCTCGTGACGCTCACAACCCTCCCTCGGTCTGGCGGCAAACCTAACAGAGTGTTAGGCCAGCGGCAAGCATGAGGTGCCGCATGGGCATGCGCGCGTCGGTCGCCGACGCTGTCGGGACGATCCGAGGGTCCTCGCGGACGCGGCTAGGCTTCCGCCCGGCGGGCGGAGACAGCCGGCCTGCGCCGCCGCGGGCGGGGTGCCGGGACGATGCCGTAGAGCGTCCCGAGCCACATCGCCGTGATCGGCTCGGCGGCAGCGTGTTCGTCGGCGAGGTGCGGCGTGAGACCGAGACCGCTCACGTAGAGCGTCTTCTCCGTCGACCACAAGAGCGTCATGACGAGCGGCTCGGCCGGTGGCCCGGGCGGCGCGATCCCGGCCGCGCGGTCACGCTCGACCTGATCGGCGAGCGTCGGCACCCAGAACTTGACGAGCCGCAGCGTCGTCTCGATGATCTCGGGCGAATTGTGCCGATGCTCGAACGCCGCGCGGAACATCGTGCGATGCGAGGCCCAGACCTCGACGAGCTGGTCGACCGCCCGCCGGAAGGCGTCCTCGGGTCCCTCGCCCCCCTCGCGCTCGTACATCGGCCGCACGGCGCTGTACATCTCCGCCAAGCCGCGCTCGTAGAGGACCGAGACGACCTCGAACTTCGACGCGAAGTACGAGTAGAACGTCGGACGCGAGATCTCCGCCTCGCGGAGGATGTCGGCGACGGTGAGGTCGTGCAGGGGCGTCGACTCGAGGAGCCGCTCCGTCGCGGTCAACGTGCGCGCGTGGGCGCGACCCTTCGATCGCCCGCCGGCCATCCACTCCTCGCGCAGTGCGGCGAGCGCGGTCGTCGTCCCCTCGCCGTCGGCCATGCCGAAAGTGTAACCGACGTGCGTTCGACCTAACATCGTGTCAGGTCGGCGTCTCGATCTCAGCGATGAGCTCGGCCGCTCGCGAGCGGAACTCCGCGACGTTCGCCAGCTTCACGTCCTCGTAGCCGCGGATGAGATCAGGAAGCTCGGCAAGGCGGACGACACGCCCGACGTTCCCCCCATCGAGGCGACCGAGCGCTCGCCGCACGAGCGCGAGGTACTCGGCGACGAGGCGGCGCTCCGTCCGGCGCACCGCCGCGTGGCCGAACGGATCGAGCCGCGTGCGGCGCAGCCGGCGCACCGCATGCAGGAGCCGGAAGACGGCGAAGGCCGAGGGTCCGAGCTTCACCTTCCGCTTCACGCCGAGCGCGCGGAGGACCGGCGGGTGGAGGAGCACCTTCACCGTCGCCCGCTCTCCGAAGGCCTCCTCGCGACGGTGGCGCTCGCGAGCGTCGAGATGCAGGCGGGCGACCTCGTACTCGTCCTTGTAGGCCATGAGCTTGAAGAGTCCGTCGACGACCGCGCCCGTCACCGCCGTGCCCCCGGTGCGGGCGCGCTCCTCCGCGAGGACCGAGCCCACCTCGTCGAGATAGCGCTCGGCGTAACGGCGGTCCTGGTAGCGGACGAGCTCCGCGGCGCGCCGGCCGAGCCGGTCGGCGAGGTCCTCGGGGAGCGCGAGGGCGTCGACGCGCGCGCGGATCGCCCCGTCGACCTCCTGCACCGGCTCGGCGGACCGGTCAACGAGGATGCGCTCGACCTCCTCGGGTGCCGTGACGCACGCCCTCCCCCAGGCGAACGCCGCGAGATTCTGCTCGACGGCGGCGCCGTTGAGCCGGATCGCCGCCTGCAGCGCCTCCTCGCTCACCGGGAGGCACCCGTTCTGGAACGCGGCGCCGACCATGATGAGGTTCGCGGGGAGGTGGTCGTCGAAGAGCGCTTCGGCGAGCCCGACCGCGTCGACCTCCACGTTCTCCTCGCTCCGGGTCACGGCGGAGAGACGCCGACGCGCGACCGCGAGAGACGCCGGCGCCGCGTGGACGTCCTTCACCATCGTCGCCGTCGGCAGCACGGACGTGCTGAGGACCGCGACCGTGCGCTCCGAGTCGGCGACGACGAGGGTGTCGCGGGCGGCGGCGCCGAGGACGTCGAGGCCGATGAGGACGTCGACGGACGCCGTGCTCGCGCGCAGCTGCCCCTCGATCGGACGGCGCGAGAGATGGATGTCGGAGATGACCGGCCCGCCCTTCTGGGCGAGCCCGATCTGCTCGAGCCCGGCCGCGTGACCGCCGTCGAGGTGGGCGGCCATCTGGATGATCGCCGAGACGGTGACGACACCCGTCCCGCCGACCCCGGGCAGGCGCAGCGTCACGTCGTCGGGGACGCGCCGGCGCGGGGCGGGCAGGTCGCTCGGGGGCGCAGGAGGCGTCCGGCGCACGGGGGCACCGTCGGCCGGGGTCACGAGGAGGAACGACGGGCAGTCGCCCCGGAGACACGAGAAGTCGACGTTGCAGGAGGACTGCTGAATCCGCGTCTTGCGGCCGTACTCGGTCGGCACCGGGAGGAGCGAGAGGCACGTCGCCTTGTCGCCGCAGTCGCCGCACCCCTCGCAGACGCGCTCGTTGATCCAGACCTTCTCGGCCGGCGCGGGGAGCGCGCCGCGCTTGCGCAGGCGACGCTTCTCCGTCGCGCACTGGTCGTCGTAGACGATGACGGTCACCCCGGGCGTGGCCTCGAGCTCGCGCTCGACCTCCTGGAGCTGCTCGCGGCCGCGGACCTGTGTCCCCGCCGCGAGCGTGACGTCGGCGTAGCGGTCGGGATCGGGTGTGACGACGACGGTGCGGGCGACCCCCTCGGCCGCGAGGAGCCGCGTGAGCGCGTCGACGCCGAGCTTCCCCTCCGGGTGCTGGCCGCCGGTCATCGCGACCGCGTCGTTGTAGAGGAGCTTGTAGGTGATGTTCACGCCGGCGGCGATCGCGGCGCGCAGCGCGAGCGACCCCGAGTGGTGGAAGGTGCCGTCGCCGAGGTTCTGCGTGATGTGCGGGTCGTCGGTGAACGGCGCGAGCCCGATCCACTGCGCGCCTTCGCCGCCCATCTGCGTGAGCCCGAGGAGCTTGCCGCGGCGGCCGGGATCGTCGAGGAGGACCATCGTGTGGCAGCCGATGCCGCCGCCGACGAGCTGGTCGGGGCTCGCCGCCGTCGAGGTGCTGTGCGGGCAGCCCGAGCAGAAGTACGGCGTGCGCTGCGGGAGCTGCTCGACCGGAACCGGTGTCGCGGCGCTCAGGCGGTCGAGACGGCGGCGGGCGCGGTCCGGCATCTCGTCGGCCGGGAGCAGGCGGCCGAGCGCCCTCGCGACGTCGTCGGCGGCGACGAAGGACCGGGACGGCAGCAGCGGGCGGTCGTGCTCGTCTCGCCGGCCGACGACCGCCGGCGGCCGCGCGGTGGCGTAGAGCGCGTCGCGGACGAGCGCCTCGACGAACGGCGTCTTGTCCTCGACGACGAGGACCGTCTCGGCGCCCGCGCAGAGCCGACGGATCTCCTCGCGGTCGAGAGGCCACGGCATCGAGAGGCGGACGAGCCGGAGGCCGAGCGCCCCGGACGCCTCCGCGTCGAGCCCCAGGTCGTGGAGCGCCCGCACGACCGCGTCGTGCGAGAACCCGGAGGCGACGACCGCGAGGCGCGGTCGCGCGGAGTCCGACGTCACGGCGTTGAGCCCTGCGAGGCGCGAGTACTCGAGCGCCCGGTCGAGGCGCGACTCGATGAGGTCGGCCTCGGCGTCGAGGTTCGTCGGGGGCAGCATCACCGGCGGGGAGAAGCCGTCGCGCGGCGGCAGCGGCGGCAGCTCCCGAGCCGCAGCGCCGAGCTCGACCGACTGGCTCGCGTCGGCGACGTCGGTGACGATCTTCAGAGCGGTCCACGTCCCGCTGTGGCGCGACATCGCGACCGCGTGAAGGCCGAGTCGAACGACATCGGCGACGTTCCCCGGGGCGAGGACGGGGACGAGGAGGCTGCGGCACATCGGCTCGCACGCGCTCGGCACGCTCGACGACTTGCTCGCCGGGTCGTCGCCGATCCAGGCGACGGCCCCGCCGAGCGGCGAGGTTCCGCTGAGGTTGCCGTGGCGAATCGCGTCGGCGGCGCGATCGAGCCCCGGGTTCTTGCCGTACCAGAAGCCGGTGACCGCCTCGTGACGCCGTCCGGGAAGGAGGCCGAGCATCTGCGTCCCGGCGACGGCCGTCGCTGCGAGCTCCTCGTTCAGCCCCGGCCGGAAGACGATCCCCTCCTCCTCGACGAATCGGCGCGCACGGCCGAACTCGAGGTCGAGCGTCCCGAGGGGCGACCCCTGGTAGCCGCTCACGTAGACGCCGACGTCGCGGCCGCGGCGTCGGTCCTCCCACCGCTGCTCGAGGGCGACGCGGACGAGGGCCTGGACGCCCGACATGATCGCGATGCCCGTCCGCGCGGCGTACCGGTCGTCGAGACGGACGTCGGGGCGCGCGAGGCCGCCGCGCTCCGCCTCGACGGCGGCGCGCTGCTCCCCGGCCCAGCTCGTCACCTGCAACTCGGTCACGTTCGGCTCCTCCTCGGGTGCGTGTCGCGGAGCAGGAGACCGGGCCGGGCGGCTCTCGGCAACGAGCGCGCACCATCATGTCTCGAGACGCATCGAAGATCATCGTCCCGGGGGTGCCTGCGCATCGGTGATGCGCGTCGTCAGCGGCCGGCTTCGACACACGCGGAAGACGAGACCCGTCTCAGGGAGCCGCGTCGGGCCCCCGCGGCCCGGACGGGTCTGAACTCGGGCCTTGCACGAGCGCGCCGCCGTCAGCGACGTCGCTCGGACGGGTGTTCAGCACGGAACGACCCCGGCGCATCACACGGGGCGCATCGCGCGACGGCCGCACGAGGTGCTGCCCAGCAGTCGGCGACGCGCGAGCGTTCACGCCAGGAGGTACATCCCGATCGTGATCGAACCTGCGGCGACGAACCACACCGCCGCGCCCGCGCGAAGCACGGTCCGCGCCTCGAGGACCTCCATGAAGTAGGCCACGACCGCGGCGGCCTTGACAAAGGCCACCACGAGGACGAGCACCGTCGCGAGGCGGGTGCTCATCCCCCCTACCTCGTGTCCGGCACCCATCCAAAGAGAGAGCGCAGTCAGCACCATGAGCGTGGCCCAGACGAGCACCAGCGGATCCTTGAGCGACAGCTTCACCGGCATGATTCTCGAGTCCTCGTTGTCTGCAGTTGGTCAGATCAGATCGACAGGTACAGCAGTGCGAACAGGACCACCCACAGCAGGTCGACCATGTGCCAGTAGATCGCGCCGGACTCGAAGTTCCGGACGACCACGGCCGATGCCGTGCTCCCTCGCCGACGTGCCCGACGAATGGCATGGCGGAGATAGAGCAGGACCGAGATGCCGACGAGAACGTGCACGAGGTGGAGCCCTGTGCCGCTGTAGTACAGCTGGAAGAACAGGTTTTCACCAGGAACGTGTCCGGCGTCGATCTTCGACCCCCATTCGAAGGCCTTGTTGATCACGAACAAGATCCCGAGCACGGCGCCGAGAACAGTGAACCACTGGGCGGCCTTGAGTGCCCCCGCTCGCAGACATCGGAGGGCGAACGCGACGACGAGAGAGGACGTGAGGAGGATGAACGTGTTCGCCGCTCCCCATGCGACAGTCAGCGTCTCGCGGGACGCCGCGAAGACCTCGGGCTGCTGCGCGCGCTCATACATGAAGGCGCCGAAGAAGGCGGCGAAGAAAGTCATGTCCACGATGAGGAGGGCCCAGATACCCGCCTCCCCAGGGATCCGGCGCGCGGGCGGTCGAGTGGTCTCGAGTTCGCTGGTCGTGTGCATCAGCGTGCCCCGATCAAGTCGTCGCCGTGGACCGTCTCATGGGGTCCCGCTGCTGCGTCGTCGCCGATCGCCGGGGCCTCGGACGACTGCACTGGGTCGTCACCGTCACGGTAGACGCCGAGCCCGGCGGCCTCGTCCGCGATGGCTTGGCGATTGATCGCCTTCCAGCAGAGCACGGTCATGACAGACACCCAGACGAAGAAGATCGCGAACGGCCACCAGATGCTGAGAAGCCCGTTATAGGAGAACGGGCCTTCGTAGAAGAAGAGGATGAGCATCGCCGGCAGAATCATGAAAGCCTCGACGATGCAGTAGAACCCGGCCCACCGCGGGAGCATCTGATGCGTCCGGGGTGTCCACAGGACTCCCAGTCCGAAAGCCGCCATCCAGACCGTGAACGGCGCCGCGGTGAAGAAGAACATGAACCAGCCGAGCTCGTGCAGCATGTGGATGATCTCGGCGTTCCAGGTATCAGCGCGGAACGCAGCCACGGCCCAGATGACGTAGCAGGCGATGAAGATCCCGGTCCCGCCACCGATGATGGTGAGCTGCACGTACGTGAGTACTGGGAAGCGCGCCTCGGCCTTCCTCGTCCACATCGTCATGGAGGCGGCCCAGGCCCCGTAGATGGTCGCACCGAAGATCCCGAGGAAGAAGCCGATCTTCATCCGGAACTCGTTCTCCTGGTACATCCGGGCGATCTCTTCCGATGACTCGCCCGGCCCGGGCGCCGGAAGCCACTGGGCACACACGACCCAACCGACGAACAGCAGGATCAGCATCAAGGGCCCAGCAGCGAGGCTGACTTTCTGCGCCGTGATCGACATGCGGCGTTCCATCTCACGCTCCTCCTCGGGTGTCAGAACGACCGGTGCCCTCTCACGAAGGCACCTGACCCCGTGCCGCGCGGCTCTGGGGCTTTCACATCCCGCCCGGCGCGAGTAGGCCTCGTCATCGTCGGCCCCGTCCAGGCCATGCGACCTTAGCCCGGATCTTGCAGGAGCGGTCGTCGATCGGTGTGGGTGATCGCGGCGGG
>NZ_JBLKKY010000052.1:0-30644 GCF_059438195.1 Paraconexibacter sp. | reverse complement strand
GCCCTCGACGGCGGTCGGGAGGCCGCGACGGGTCCGCCGGCGCGGCGGCGCGCTCGCGGCCCGGTCGCTGGAGCGGTCCGCCGACCTCGCCCAGCGCCTCGTCGCGGGCCGCGGCGAGGAGGTCCTCCGTGCGCTCGTCGGCCGCAGCGACGACCGGCGGATCGAGCGGATGGTCGGAAGCGACCGCGGGCTGCGCATCCTCTTCGCGGCGATGGCTCGGCGCTTCGACCCCGCCGGCGCCCAGGGCTTCACGGGCGACCTCCGCTACGAGCTGCGGGCCGCGGACGACCGGGTCCGGACGTGGACGGTCTCCTGCCGCCTCGACGGCGCGGCGGCGATCGCGGGCGCGCGCGAGGATCCTGCGGTGACGATCGTCACCGGGCTCGCCGATTTCGTGCGGATCGCGGCCGGTGAGCTCGATCCCGGCGCCGCGCTCCTCACGGGGCGCCTCGACGTCGAGGGCGACTTCGCCGTCGCCTCCCGCCTCGGGGAGATGTTCGGGGCCCCGTCGCCGCTCGGCTGACGAGGGCCGCCGGCGGCGGTGGAGCCGGGCGAGCCGGGCGAGCCGGAGATTGCATCTCGGCAGCCAACGGTGGCTGCCCAGATGAAAACTCTCGGGTGGGGGCCGCTGGCGGCGCGTTCGTCCGGCGGCGATGCGAACATGTGTTCGTCCATGATCGTCTGCGTCCTCCTTCCCCGCTTCGAGCTCGTCGTCGCCGCCGGCGGGCGCGCGGCGCTGCTCGAGAGCCCGGCGGCGCTCGCGCCGGAGCCGGGGCGCGAGCAGCTCGTCGGCGAGGTCTCGGCGGCGGCGGAGGTCTTCGGCGTCCGGCCGGGGATGCGCCTGGGGGAGGCGCTCTCCCGGTGCCCGGGCCTCTCCCTCGTCCCGCCCGATCCGGTCGGCGTCGCCGACGCATGGGAGGAGGCGCTGCAGGCCCTCGAGGGCGTCGGCGCGGCGGTCGAGAGCGGCCCGCCGGGGCTCGCGCTCTTCGACGGCGCTGCGCTGCGACGCCTCCACGGGGGGTCGAGCCTCGGCCCGTCCGTCCCGTGGTCGCCGTCCTCCGGCGGGAGGGTCGCGACGCGCGCCGGCCGGCCGTCGCCGCCGCCGTGGCTCGACGGGGTCGTGGCCGCGACCCGCCGGGCGCTCGCGCGACCGGCGCGCATCGGGGCGGGCCCCTCGCGCTTCTGCGCTGTCGCCGGCGCGGTCCGCGCGCGGTCACGGCGGGCCGAGGTCGTCGCCGGCGCGGTCGACCTCGCCGAGGCTCCGGTCGGGCTCCTGCGGCGGGACCCGTCGTGCGCCGCGCTCGTCGAGCCGCTCGAGCGGCTCGGCGTCGCGACGCTCGGCGCGCTCGCGGAGATGCCGCGAGCGGCCCTGTCGGACCGCTTCGGCGCGGCGGGCCTGCGGGCGCGCGACCTCGCCCGCGGCGCCGACGATCCCCTGCGCCCGCGGACCGCGGGGGAGACGCTCGAGGAGTCCCTCGACCTGCCCGAGGCGGCGTCGGGCGTGCAGCTCGGGCGGGCGCTCGAGCTGCTCGTCGACCGTCTCCTCGCCCGGCGGGAGCGGCGCGGTCGCGCTCTCTGCTCGGTCGTCCTCTCCGCGCGGCTCGTCGAGGGCGGGACGTGGCGGGAGCGGGTCGTCTTCCGCGAGCCGCTCGCCGATCCGGGGCGGATGCGCCTCGCCCTCGGTCCGCGGCTCGAGCAGCTGCCCGCGCCGGCGCAGTCGCTGCGGCTCGCCGCCGAGCGCTTCGGTCCGGCGGCGGCTCCGGGCGACGCGCTCTTCGACGACGCGCGTGCGCGGCGGCGGGCGCGCCTGCGCGAGGCCGTCCGCCAGGCGCGCGTCGCGGCGGGGCCCGACGCGGCGCTGCGCATCCTCACCGTCGAGCCGGACTCGCGCGTGCCGGAGCGGCGGGCGATCCTCACGCCGTTCGAGGTGTGAGCCCGCGAGGCGACAGGGCGGTCGGGCATCGCGGGGCCCGGGCGGCCGGAGCCGCCGGGAGCGGGCGGGCCGCCCGGCGGCTGGGTGCGCCGGTCTCGGTCGCCGTGCGCGCCGATGCCGTCGACGGCCGGCCGCTCTCCGTCGACGGCCGGGAGGTCGAGGCGGTGCGGGAGTCGTGGCTCGTCGAGGACCGCTGGTGGACCGAGCAGCCGCTGCGGCGCCGGTACTGGGAGGTCGTCACGGCCTGCGGTCGCGATCTCGTCGTCTTCCGGGACCTCGAGGAGGGGCGGTGGCATCGACAGCGGTAGCACGGCGCGGAGAACCTCCACACGGCTGTCGCAGATCTTCCGGGGCCGCGCGTAGAACCGTGACGCGCGCCGCGCGACGCTCACGCGCGTGCCGCTCCCCTCGCTCGGGCGTCCTCGCCGACATCCGCCTCGCCGCTGTCACGGCGCGTGCGGTCAGGCGAGCGTCGACTACCTCGCGATCCTCGTCGTCGCCGGGCTCGTCCTCCTCGCGGGCGCGGCCCTCGCGGCGGCGCGCGGCCCGGGGCTCGCCGCCTCGGTGCGGGCCCAGTTCCTCCGCGCGCTCTGCATCGTCACGGCGGGGGACTGCGAGCGCGACCGCGCCCCGTGCGTCGTGCGCTCCGACGGGACCTCGGTGGGCGCGCACGTCAACCTCGCCTTCTTCCGGGTGGGCCGGGAGCACCTCGCCCTCGTCGAGGAGCGCTCGGACGGGACGCTCGCCGTCACGCTCCTGCGGACGAGCGAGTTCGGGTTCGACGTCGGGGTCGGCGTCGACGGTCATCTCGCGCTCGGCTCCCGGCTCGTCGCCGCCGGCGCCGAGCTGCGGGCGGCGCTCGTCGCGCACGAGGGCCGCGGCCGGACGTGGATCGCCGAGTCGCGCGACGAGATCTCCGGGCTGCTCGAGGGCCTTCTCGGCGCGGTCGTCCCGAAGGCGATCCAGGACCGCGTCGAGCGCGAGCCGGACGAGACGGTCTACGAGCACGGCTACGGCGTCACGTTCTCGGCGGGCGCCGGCGCCGGCGCGGCGTCCACGGGCCTCACGCTCGGCGCGACCGACCTCGACGGCGCGCGGGCGATCCGCTCGACCGGTCACCACGTCCTCTACCTCTCGCGGGCGAACGAGCTCACGGCCGCGCTCTCGCTCGCGACGTCGGGACCGCGCGGCGGGGCCTCCGGCTCGCTCGCTCTCGGCTCCGACCACGTGTGGGGCGTGGAGGTGGACGCCACGGGCCGCCCGCTCGACCTCGTGGTCGTCACCGCCGGCGAGTACCGCGGGGCGCAGAGCGTGCCGGGCGCCGCCCGTCGCGTCGTCGAGGCGCTCGGGGTCCCGCCCCGCGCCGGGCGTCGCTACGAGGTCGAGCAGCACCTCGACCTCACCGACCCGGGGAACCTCGCCGCCGCGGCGGACTTCATCTCGGCCGTCCGGGAGGGCGGGCCGCGCCCCGGCCGCTCGCGGGCCCCGGTCTCGGCGGCGCTCGCGGCCCGCCTGCGGGCGGACGGGGTCGTCCACGTGCGGACCTACGAGGCCGACGAGGCGACGACCGGAGGCGGAGGCCACGTCGCGCTCGGGGTGAAGGTCGGCGGAGCGGCCGCGCGCACGGAGCGGTCCGGCCGCCTCCTCGCCGCGGCGACGCGGGGGAGGGACGGCACATGGCGGCGGAGGGACGACTGCGTCGGTCCCGGGTGACGCGCGGGGGCCGGCCGAGGCGGCGCATGGCGTCCGGCCGGAATGCGAACATGCGTTCGTGTCCTACGTCGAGCTCCACGCGCACTCGGCCTTCTCGTTCCTCGACGGGACCTCGCAGCCGGACGAGCTCGTCGCGGCCGCGCTCGCGCAGGGCTACGGGGCGTTCGCGCTCACCGACCACGACACGCTCTCGGGCTCGATGGAGTTCGCGCAGGCGGCGAAGGCCCTCGGTCTGCGCGCGATCCACGGGGCCGAGGTGACGCTCGACGACGGTCGTCATCTCACCCTCCTCGTCCGCGATGCGGCGGGATGGCGCAGCCTCTGCCGTCTCCTCACGCGCGCGCACGCGCACACGCGGGACGGCAGCGGCTCGGCGCGGGAGGGCGGGGGGGCTCGTCCGCGGTCCGACCGGCGCCTCGCGCGCCCGCCGTCGGTCGCCGTCGCCGACGTCCTCGACCACGCGGACGGCCTCGTCTGCCTCAGCGGGTGCGCGCGGCACGGGGTCCACGACGAGGCGACCCTCCGCCGGCTGCGCGAGGCGTTCACGCCGGAGCGCCTGCGCGTCGAGCTGCAGCGTCCCTTCGCCCGCGACGATCGCGCGCGCAACCGCGCGCTCGAAGGGCTCGCGCGGCGGCTCGGGCTGCGCTGCGTCGCGACGGGGGACGTCCACGCGCACACGCGCGAGCGGGCGCGGCTGCAGGATGCCTTCGTCGCGATCCGCGAGCACACGACCCTCGACGCCTCGGAGCCTCTGCGGCGCGGCAACCACTCGCACGTCCTCACGACGCCCGGGGCGATGGCGCGGCGCTTCGGCGACCACCCGGAGGCCGTCGCCGAGACCGCGCGGCTCGCCGAGACGCTGCGCTTCGACCTCACGAGCGACCTCGGCTACCGCTACCCCGGCGCCGACGACGAGGAGGCCGACCGCGAGCTCGCGCGGATCTGCCACGCCCGCTTCGATGAGCGCTACCCGCTCGCACTGGGCGCGGGCGGCCCCGGCGGCGCCGCGCTGCGCGAGCGAGCGGCCGCCCGCCTCGAGGAGGAGCTGCGGCTCATCGCGCGGCTCGGGCTCTCGGGGTTCTTCCGCCTCCACCACGACCTCCTCGAGCTCGCCCGCGAGGTCGCGCTCGAGGTCCGCGGGGCGGGGACGGCGCGCGCGCTCCTCCCTCCCGGCCGCGGGCGCGGGTCCTCGGTCTCCTCGATCGTCTGCTACCTCACCGGCCTCTCGCACGTCGATCCGATCGCGAACGAGCTCTTCCTCGGGCGCTTCCTCAACGAGGAGATCACCTCGCTGCCGGACATCGACCTCGACTTCCCGCGGGACGTGCGGGCGACGCTCATCCCGCGCATCCACGAGCGCTACGGGCACGATCGGTCGGCCCTCGTCGCCGCCTTCCCGACGTACCGCGCGCGCGGGGCGATCCGGGAGATCGGCAAGGCGCTGGGCCTCCCGCCCGGCGAGATCGAGCGCGTCGCCCGCTCCTCGGAGGGCTGGTCGGCGACCCACGTCGACCGCGACGTCGAGAGCGCGGTGGGGGAGGCCCGCGCCGGGCAGGGGCGCTGGGCCTGGCTCGTCGCGCTCGCCCGCGAGGCGCAGGGCCTGCCGCGGCACCTCAGCCAGCACTCGGGCGGGATGATCGTCGCGACGCGGCCGCTCGTGGACTGCTGCCCGGTCGTCCCCGCGGCGATGGAGGGCCGGCAGATGGTGATGTGGGACAAGGACTCCTGCGCGGACGCCGGCTTCCTCAAGATCGACCTCCTCGGGCTCGGGATGCTCTCGGCGGTCGAGCGCTGCGTCGACCACATCGCGGAGCGCCACGGGGAGGTCGTCGACCTCTCGCGGATCCCGTTCGACGACCCCGAGACCTACCGGGCGATCCAGAACGCCGAGACGACCGGCGTCTTCCAGATCGAGAGCCGCGCGCAGATGGCCTCGCTGCTGAGGACCCGGCCGGAGACGCTCGACGACATCACGATCCAGGTCGCGATCGTGCGACCGGGGCCGATCCAGGGAGGCGCGGTCAACCCGTACATCGACCGCCGCCAGCGGCTCCGGGCCGATCCGTCGTTCGAGGTGCCGTACGAGCACCCCTCGCTCGAGCCGGTGCTGCGGGACACGCTCGGCACCATCATCTTCCAGGACCAGGTCATCGAGGTCGCGATGGCGTTCGCCGGCTTCACGCCGGGCGAGGCGGAGGGGCTCCGGCGGGCGATGAGCCGCAAGCGCTCCGAGGCGGCGATCCGCGCGTACCACGACCGCTTCATCGAGGGTGCGGCGCGCACGCACGGCGTCGACGAGGCGACCGCGGAGCGGGTCTACGGGATGATCGTCGGGTTCTCGGGCTTCGGCTTCCCGAAGGCCCACGGCGCGGCCTTCGGGCTCCTCGCCTACCAGTCGACGTGGCTGCGGGTCCATCATCCGGCCGAGTTCCTCTCCGCGCTCCTCGACGAGCAGCCGATGGGCTTCTACCCGCCGGACGCGCTCGTCCACGAGGCGCAGCGGCGCGGCGTGCCGGTCCTCCCGCCGGACGTCAACGCGAGCGCGGTCGGGTGCACGGTCGTCGACGTCGCGACGCAGGAGGGGCCGGGGGAGAAGGCGGCGGTGCGGATCGGCCTGGGCTACGTCCTCGGCCTGCGGGAGGAGGAGGCGGAGGCGCTCGTGGCCGCGCGGCAGACGGCGGGCGCGTTCCGGTCGGTCGGCGATCTCTCGTCGCGCTCGGGGCTCGGGCGCGCCGCGCTCGAGCGGCTCGCGTGGTCGGGGGCGTGCGACGGGCTGCTCGCCGCCGAGGTCCCCTCCCAGGGGCACCGCCGTCGGGCGGCGCTCTGGCGGCTCGGGGTGGTCGCGCCCGGCCGGTCGCTCGGGTCCGGGGGCACGCAGCTCGCCCTGCCGCTCGACGCGCCGGCGGCGCCCGTGCTGCCGGGGCTCACGGCGTGGGACTCGATGATCGCCGACTACGCGACGACCGGGCTCACGACGGACGCGCATCCGATCGGCCTCCTGCGGGACGACCTCGCACGGCGCGGCGCGGTGCCGAGCGGTGCCCTCGGGAGGATGCGGCACGGGAGCCCGGTGAAGGTCGGGGGCCTCGTCGTCGCGCGCCAGCGCCCGGGGACCGCCTCGGGGATCGTCTTCATGCTCCTTGAGGACGAGGAGGGGACGGTCAACCTCGTCGTCCCGCCGCCGGTCTACGAGGAGCACCGCCTGACGGTCCGCACGGAGCCGCTCGTCGTCGCCGAGGGCCGGCTCGAGCGTCACCCCGCCGCGGGCGGCGGCATCAACGTGCTCGTGCGCCGGCTCGTGCCGCTCGAGGCGCCGGCGGACAGGCCGCTCGCCGAGGTGCGCGCCCTCGCGGAGTCCGCCGAGTTCTCGCCGCTCGACGAGCGCGAGCTCGAGCGGGCGCGGGCCGAGGCGGGGCGCGGGCGGCTCACGCTCGTCGGCGCCGAGGACGAGGAAGAGGCGCAGGCCCCGGCCGCGGCCGACGGCTCCGGGTTCCGCGCGGTCGCGCCACCCGTCATGAGCTTCGCGCAGGGCCGCCGGCGTTGAGCGCCCGGCCGGGGCGGCGGGACGAAGGGCCGGTCGCCCCGCGAGGGGGCGCGTCGCCGCTGCCGCCGGCGGGCCCTCCCTGCCGCCGTGCCGCGCCGACCGGTATGTTCCCCGCCGATGGTCGCCACCGCCGCTCTCGTCATCGCCTTCATCTCGATCGCTCTCGTCGTGTTCTTCGTCGCGATGAGCGGCGGTCCGCGCGCCGCGCGGCAGAAGGCGACGAGTCACAACCCCGTCGCGAACCGGATCAACGCGCTCGTCGTCACGGTCATCATCGTCGGCATCGGCGCCGCGATCCCGGGGATCGTCATGGCCGTCAACGCCGAGGACCGCTCTGCGGAGGCGCCGGGCGGCGTCGAGCTCACCGCCGCGCAGGAGGAGGGCCGCGAGATCTTCGCCGTCCAGTGCGCGTCGTGCCATCAGCTCGAGGCCTCGAACGCGGTCGGCCGCGTCGGCCCCGACCTCGACGAGCTGCGCCCGCCCGCCGAGCTCACGCTCGACGCGATCCTCAACGGCCGCGCGCGCGGCCAGGGTCAGATGCCGGCCGAGCTCGTCACCGGCGAGGAGGCCGAGAACGTCGCCTCCTACGTCGAGGCCGTCGCCGGCCGCGGCGACTGACGCTCCGCACCGAAGACGTCCGACGGGCCGGGCACACTGCTCGGCATCCGCTACGTCGTCCCCACACCGACGGCCGGGAACACGCCCCCGCAGACGGGGCCGTCAGGCATCGGCACGGGGCTGTCGCCATCCGCGGGTCCGGGGGCGACGGATGCAGGTTCGCGTGCAGGGCGACATAAGTTCGTCGCGTTTGCAGGGGTTTCCCTTCCTGCTACGATCCTCGCGTTCCGAGGACATGCCGAACCTCCTGCCGCACGTCGGCAGAAGGGCGGGGGACCCACTCCTTCTGGGGCGAAGCGCCGCATCCGCGGCGCCGCGCGACTCTCTCCGCGCGAGCCCGTCAGCTCACCCCGCAGGCGCCGTGAAGAGACCGGAGACCCGCGATGCCGACACACACCCCCTTCGTCGAAGAGCCGACGGACGCGCATGAGATGAGCCGTCCGCGGGTGATCGACGACTGGACCGCGGGCGACGAGCCCGACTTCGTCGTGCAGCCCCGTCGCAGGCGCGTGACAGGCTCGGCCGGCGCCGCCCGGTCGGCGGCCGCCCACCCCGGAACGCGCGGGAGCGGCGGCGACCGCGAGACGACCAGCCGCACGATCGTCCTCGAGGGCGATGTCGGCGAACGCCGGCGCGTCGACTCCTGGCTCGATGACGATCTCGACGTGCTCGCGACGCCGCGCGACCGCACCCCGGCGACGGAGGGCGCGGCGATGGACGCGCCCGACCTCGCGCCGGACGTCTCGATCGTCCCGGTGGTCGAGGTCGACGAGCCGGTCCTCGCCGAGGAGGACCTCCCGGCCCGCTCGCGTCGCGACGTCGCCGTCGAGACGCCGGGTCCGGAGGGGCGGCGCACGGTGGCGATCACCGGGAGGCCCGGCGTCCTCGCCGATGCCCCGCGTCTCCGCGAGATCGAGCGCCGCCGGCCGTCGCGGACGCCGAGCGAGCGGGTCGGGTCGCGTCCCGACCGCATCGCCATGTGGGCCGTCGCGTTCAGCTTCGCGCTCATCCTCATCGCGGCCGCGAGCGCGAAGGCGCACGCCGCGGTCGTCGCCGCGCCGCTCTAGTCAGCGGCGGGCGCGGGTCGAGCCGGCGGCCGCGGCCTCGGCGGACGAGGCGCTCGGGCTCGTGACGCCTTCGCCCGGCGCTCCCGCGAGGGCCGCTGCGGCCCCCTTCGCACGGTGCCGCCCCGCGAGCGCCGTCGCGACGCCTTCGCCCGGTGCGGGCAGGGGGCGTTTGCCGGCGCGCCTGCACGGGCACGGTCGCGGTGTGGACCCCACGTCGCCTCCGATCGACGATTCCGGTCGCCCGGCTCGGCCGCGGCGCCTCCGAGGGGTCCACGGAGTGACCCACGGGGCGGGTCCCGCGCGTAGTACGCGACGAGGTCAACCCCCTTGCGATCCGCGCGACGCCCCCGTACACTTACGACACGTAAGCAACTTCATTAAGTGAAGTTAAAGACGTGCGGACGGACCTCATCTCGGCCGCCCACCCCGACACACCAGCCTCTTCCCCAAAAGGCACGCACATGAAGACAGCGATGAGCAGGTTCCAGATCCACGACGACCTCACGGCCCCCGAAGGGTCCATCCCGATCCTTCGCGGTGCGCTGTCGACGGCCGGCCAGCTGCCGAACTTCCTCGGCGTCCTCGCCGGCTCGCCCGCGGCGCTGCGCGCCTACGCGCGGTTCCGGCAGGAGCTCCGTCACGGCGACCTCCCGGCCGGCACCCTCGAGCGCCTCGCGCTCGCCGTCGCCGAGCACTACGGCTCGCAGCCGGGCATCGCCATGCACAGCCGCACCGCCCGCCAGGCGGGCCTCGGGCTCGACGAGGTCGCCAAGGCCCGCGAGTGGGACTCCGGCGACGAGCACCAGGCGACGCTCCTGCGCTACGTCCGCGCGCTCGTCGAGGAGCGTCAGCGCCCGCCCATGCACCTCCACGAGGAGGCGCGCGAGAGCGGCTGGACCGACGAGCAGCTCCTCGAGGCGATCGCGTTCGTCGCGATGGAGTCGTTCACCGCGATGATCAACGTCGCCGGTGACGTCCCCGTCGACGGCTCGACGGAAGACACTCGCCAGCTCCGCGCCGCGTAGGCGCGGGGCCGGGCCGACCGGCAGCGGCGCGATGGCGACCGACGCGACGCGACGCGGGGCCCCGGACGATCCCGGTGGCCCCGCCTGCTGCCCCCTGTACCACGAGGCGATCGAGTTCATCGGCCGCCGCTGGACCGGCGCGATCGTCGCCGTCCTCCTCGAGGGCGGGTCGATGCGCTTCACCGAGATCGGCCAGGGGATCCCGGCGGTCTCCGATCGCCTCCTCTCCGAGCGACTGCGGGAGCTCGAGGAGCGCGGGCTCGTCCGCCGCGACGTCACCGCAGGTCCGCCCGTCCAGGTGCTCTACGAGCTCACGGCCATCGGCCGGGACCTCGGGCCGGTGATCGGCGAGCTGCGGTCCTGGGCCGGCCGCTGGCTCGACCAGCGGTCCTGACGAGCTCGACCGGCCGTCGATCGAAGGTCGGCTAGGGTTCGCGGCGCCCGCCCGCGAGCACCCAAGGAGACCTC
Organism: Paraconexibacter sp.; assembly: GCF_059438195.1. NCBI lineage: Bacteria > Bacillati > Actinomycetota > Thermoleophilia > Solirubrobacterales > Paraconexibacteraceae > Paraconexibacter > Paraconexibacter sp. Next base: position 20,276 of record NZ_JBLKKY010000052.1, on the reverse strand, counting down.
ACGGTGGCCGACAAGCCGACCAGCGCGCAGGACGTGAAGGCGATCGTGGAGGAGCGGAGCATCCGCTTCATCCGCCTCTGGTTCACCGACGTCCTCGGCCAGCTGAAGTCGTTCTCGATCAACTCCGAGGAGCTCGACGACGCCTTCGAGGGCGGCATGGGCTTCGACGGCTCCTCGATCACCGGGTTCAACGCGATCGAGGAGTCCGACATGATCGCCATGCCGGACGCCTCGACCTTCTCGGTCCTCCCCTGGCGGCCGGAGGACCAGGGCGTCGCGCGCATGTTCTGCGACGTCCTCACGCCGGAGCGCACGCCCTACGAGGGCGATCCCCGCCACGTGCTGCGCCGCGCGATCGAGCGCGCGCGCTCGATGGGCTTCGACACCTTCAACGTCGGGCCGGAGCTCGAGTACTTCCTCTTCCGCGACAAGAGCGGGACCGAGGTCCTCGACGAGGGCGGCTACTTCGACCTCACGACCCTCGACGCGGGCTCCGACGTGCGCCGCGAGACCGTGCTCGCCCTCGAGCAGCTCGGGATCCAGGTCGAGTACTCCCACCACGAGGTCGGTCCGTCCCAGCACGAGATCGACATGCGGTACGCCGACGCGCTCAAGATGGCGGACGACTGCATGACGTACCGCATCACGGTGAAGGAGTACGCGATGAAGTACGGGTGGCACGCGACGTTCATGCCGAAGCCCCTCTTCGGCGAGAACGGCTCCGGCATGCACACCCACATGTCGCTCTTCTCCGGGGGCCGCAACGCGTTCTTCGACGCCGACGACACCTACTTCCTCTCCGACGTCGGCAAGGCGTTCATCGCCGGCCAGCTCCGGCACGCCCGCGAGCTGAGCGCGATCTTCGCCCAGTGGGTCAACAGCTACAAGCGGCTCGTCCCGGGCTACGAGGCGCCGGTGTACGTCGCCTGGTCGCGGCGCAACCGCTCGGCGCTCGTGCGGGTCCCGCTCTACCACCCCGGCAAGGAGCAGGCGACGCGCATGGAGCTCCGCTGCCCCGACCCGGCCTGCAACCCCTACCTGACGTTCGCCGTCCTGCTCCAGGCGGGCCTCGAGGGGATCGAGAAGGGCTACGAGCTCCCCGAGCCGATGGAGAAGAACCTCTACCACCTGTCGCCGGACGACCGGCGCCGGCTCGGGATCGAGCAGCTCCCCGAGACGCTCGGCGAGGCGGTCGAGCTCGCCTCGGAGTCCGAGCTCGTGCTGCGCACGCTCGGCGAGCACATGTTCAACCGCTTCATCGAGATCAAGCGGCAGGAGTGGGAGGACTACCGCGTCCAGGTGACGCAGTGGGAGCTCGACCGCTACCTGCCGGTCCTGTAGGCGCAGCCCGCGGTCAGCGGCGCAGCACGCGGAGGCCCGTCCGGTACTGGGGACGCGTCTTCGAGCTGTAGCGCTTGCGGCTGTCGACGGCGAACTGGTAGGTGCCCGGCCGGATCCGCGAGGAGCGCAGGCCGGGAAGCCGCCGCTGCAGCACGGAGAGCCGGCCGCAGCTGCGGTCGGCGCGCCCCATGCGCACCGTCTTGATCGTCCGTCCACCGCGGCGGACGTGGACGTAGATGCTCTTGCCGCGGTCGAACCCCGAGAAGCGCCAGCGCGTCCGGCCCGTCGGACTGCCCTTCGTCGAGCCGACGGTGGCGAGGAGGTTGACGACCCGGATGCGGGTCGTGGCGACGCGGCGGCCGTCGACCGAGGCCGAGAGCGTGAAGCGCGTCGGGCGGGTGGTCTTGCGCAGGACGACGGGCGCGGGCGCGTCGGGGGAGCGGAAGGCGCCGTCCGATCCCACGAGACCGGTGCCGGTGAGCCCGGTCGTCGTGACCGTCCAGCTCGTGCCCGGCGTGAAGCCGCGCCCCGACACCTCCATCGGAGCGCGCTCGTTGTAGCAGGAGCGGTCCGTGTCGATCGACGCGGCGGACGCCGGCGCCGCGGCGGTGGCGAGACCGGCGCTCGCGAGCAGGGCGATCGTGCGCGGGGGGAACAGGGCCATCGGACCGGAGATCGGACGACGGCCGCGCATCCTCAGCAACATGGCGCGTCGCCGCTCGATTCTCGACGCCCGATACGGTCGTCGGATGACGACCGCGACCTCATCCGGAACGTTCAGCCTCGGCGGCACGCGGGAGGTGACGCGCCTGGGCTTCGGGGCGATGCGCATCACCGGCGACGGCGTGTGGGGCGAGCCGCCGGACCGCGAGACCGCGCGCCAGGTCGTGCGCCGCGCGGTCGAGCTCGGCGTCGACTTCATCGACACGGCCGACTCCTACGGCCCGTTCGTGAGCGAGGAGATCATCCGCGAGGCGATCCACGACGGATCCGGCTACGGGGACGTCCTCGTCGCGACGAAGGGCGGGCTCGTGCGGACGGGGCCCGCGCAGTGGCACCCCGTCGGGAGGCCCGAGTACCTGCGTCAGTGCGTCGAGATGAGCCTCCGCCGCCTCGGCGTCGACGTCATCGACCTCTGGCAGCTCCACCGCGTCGACGCGAAGGTCCCGCGTGAGGAGCAGTTCGGGCTCTTGCGCGATCTCGTCGACGAGGGCAAGGTCCGTCAGGTCGGGCTCTCCGAGGTGACGGTGGAAGACATCGAGGCCGCCCGTGAGATCGTGCCGATCGCCTCGGTCCAGAACCGCTACAACGCCGCTGACCGCGCGGCCGAGGACGTCCTCGAGCACTGCGAGGCCGAGGGGATCGGGTTCATCCCCTGGTTCCCGCTCGCCTCGGGCGACCTCGCCGCCCCCGGGGGGCCGCTCGCCGAGGCGGCCGAGCGTCGCGGCGCGACGCCGTCCCAGATCGCGCTCGCGTGGCTGCTGCACCGCTCGCCGGTGATGCTCCCGATCCCCGGGACCGGCTCGGTCGCGCACCTCGAGGAGAACATCGCGGCCGCGGGGATCGACCTCGACGAGGACGAGGTCCGCGCGATCGACGCCGCGGTCAGCTGACCGCGGCGGGCGTCCGCGCCTCCGCGGGCGCCTCCTCGTGGGCATGTCGCAGTGACGACGGCCACCACACCTTCGCCCCGATGTCGAGCACGAGGGCGGGCACGAGGATCGACCGGACGATGAAGGTGTCGAGGAGCACGCCGAACGCGACGGTGAAGCCGAGCTGGGTGAGGAACACGAGCGGGAGCACCGCGAGGACGCTGAACGTGCCCGCGAGCACGATCCCCGCGCTCGTGATGACGCCGCCGGTGACGGCGAGCCCGCGCAGGGTGCCCTCGCGCGTCCCGTGCTTGGCGACCTCCTCCCGCACCCGGGCGATGAGGAAGATGTTGTAGTCGACCCCGAGCGCGACGAGGAAGATGAACGCGAACAGGGGGAACGCGGTGTCCGAGCCCGGGAACCCGAAGATGACGTCGAAGACGACCGCCGAGACGCCCAGCGCCGCGCCGAAGCTGAGGACGACCGTGCCGATGAGGAGCACCGTCGCCGTCACCGCGCGGAGCAGGACGAGGAGGATGACGAAGACGATGACGAGCGTCACGGGGATGAGGAGCTTCGTGTCGTCGGCGCTCGCGTCCCTGAGGTCCTTCTCGACGGCGCTCGGGCCGCCCACGAGGGCGTCGGGATTCGCGGATCTCGCCGCCTCGCGGATGTCGGGGATGAGGTCGTAGGCCGCCGTCGAGTACGGGTCCTCCTCGAGGAACGCGGCGAGCAGCGTCCCCTGCTCCCCGCTGAACTGCGTCGGGGAGACCTCCGCGACGCCGTCCACCGCGCTCACCGCCCGGACGACCTCCGGGACCTGCGACGGGTCGGAGACGATGATGTCCGTCGGCGCGCTCTGGCCGGCGGGGAACGCCTGCTCGACGAGCTCCTGGCCGGCGACGGACTCGACGTCGTCCCTGAACGCGTTGCCCTGCGTCAGTCCGGTCGAGAGGTTGAGCAGACCGAGGCAGCAGATCGCGAGCACCGCTGTCGTGCCGACCCAGACGCGGCGCGGACGGCGCGCGACGGCCTCGCCGAGCCGCCTCCACGCGCCGTGCGTCTCGTCGGTCTTGGTCGTGTCGCCGTAGTGCGGGATGCGCGGCCAGAGTGGCCGCCGGCCGACGGCGACGAGGATCGCGGGGAGGAACGTGAGCTGGACCAGGAGCGCCGTGAGGACGGCCACCGCGCCGAGCGGACCGAGGCCCGCGGTGCCGTTGACCTGGGCGAAGATGAGCGCGAAGAGCGCGATGGCGACGGTGAGCGCCGAGGCGATGATCGCCGGCGCGGCCGATCGCAGGGCGAGCGCCATCGCCTCGTGCTTGTCCTCGTGCGTGCGCAGCTCCTCGCGGTAGCGCGCGACGAGCAGGAGCGCGTAGTCGGTCCCGGCTCCGAGGACGAGGACGGACATGATCGAGGACGACTGCCCGTTGATCGTCGCGCCGGCCTCGCTGATCCCGTAGCCGAAGCTCCGCGAGACGATCTCGGCGACGATGACGCTCAGCAGCGGGAAGAACCAGAAGAACGGGCTGCGGTAGATGAGGATGAGGAGGACGAGGACGAGCGTCACCGCCGCCCCGAGCAGCGTCCCGTTGATGTTCTCGAAGACCTTGATCGCGTCCGCGGCGACGCCGGAGGGCCCCGTCACCTTCACCTGGAGCCCCGCGGGTCGCGGCGACTCCCCGTTCTCGCCCGTCGAGACGAGCTCGCGATAGGCCTCCACCGGGTCGAGCAGCGTCGAGGCCTCGCCGTCGCCCTCGATCGTGTTCGCGATGAGCGCGGTCGTGCCGTCCGTCGACAGCTGGTAGACGGTGTCGGCGTCCGGGCCGGTCGGATTGACGAAGTCGGTGGTGTTGCGGAAGTCGAGGGCGTTGAGCTGCTCGACGTCGGAGCGGATGAGCTCGAGATCCGCCTCCGTGAGCCCGCCGTCGCGCTCGTAGACGATGACGGTCGGCGCCTTCTCGCCGTCCTGGAGCTCCTCGGTGACCTCGAGGGCCTTCGTCGACTCGGCGTCGCCGGGGAGGAACGACGTCGACTTGTTGTCCTCGGCGTCGGTGAACTTGCCGGGGAGGTTCGCCGCGAAGGATCCGAAGAGGATCGCGAACCAGATGCCGAGCACGATCCACTTGCCGCGACGGCCGGCGGGCAGGGTGAGGAGACGGGTCATGGCCTCGTGTGGGACGGAGGGGTGGGGGCGCGTACCTTACGCAAGCGGAACGTCAGCTCCCGTTACGGAGGTGTGGCGCGTCGGGATCGTCGCCTCCTCGCGGAGGCCCGTCCATCGGGGATCGACCCTAGGGGCGGGGCGGGGCGGGGCGAGGCAGGTGACGAGCGCGTGCGGCGAAGCCCGGCCGCAGGGGCACGCCGTGCTGCGACTCAGGCGAGCAGCTCGCGCAACGCGTCCGGGTCGGCGACCGGTGCGCGGCAGGAGAACCGCTCGCACACGTAGGCGGCGCCTCGCCCGTCGACCGGGGTGCGGCCCTCGAGGAGCGGGACCGTGCGCGCAGCCTCCCCGTCGGGGTCGCCGTCGCCCCCGCTGAGGACGACGTCGGGCCGCAGGCGCTCATGGACGACCGCCGCGAGGGCGGCGACGTCCTCCGGCGGGCCGACGAGCGCGACCTCCCGGATCGGGCGGAGGTGGAGGTGGAGGGCCTGCAGCGCGTGCGCGAAGGCGGTCGGGTGGCGCTCGGCGAGCTCGTGCACGAGACGGAGGTGGCCGATCGCGGCGGTCTCGTAGGCGCTCTCGCCGGTGAGCGCGGCGAGCCGCAGGAGACCCTGCGCCGCGGCCGACGGACCCGACGGGATCGGGTGGTCCTCGATGTCCTTGCGGCGCGCGACGAGCGCCTCGTGATCGTCGGCGGTCGAGAAGAAGCCGCCCGAGTCCTCGTCGAGGAAGCGCGCGAGGATCTCGTCGGCGAGGGCGCGCGCCTCGCGGAACCAGCGGGGCGCGAGCGTCGCCTCGTGGAGGACGAGGAGCGCCTCGAGGAGGAACGCGTGATCCTCGAGGTACGCGCGGTACTTCGCGGTGCCCCGGCCGTAGGTGCGCAGCAGCCGCCCGTCGTCGTCGCGGAGCTCGCGGAGGACGAAGTCGGCCGCGTCGACCGCCGCCTCCACGTAGTCGGGGCGGGCGAGCACCGCGCCGGCGTCGGCGAGGGCGGCGATCATGAGGGCGTTCCACGACGTGAGCCGCTTGTCGTCCAGGCCGGGGCGCACCCTGCGCTCACGGGCCTCGAGGAGGCGCGCGCGGATGCGCTCGCGGGTCTCGGGGTCGGGCTCCGGGCCGCGCGACTCGAGGACGTTGAGGCCGGGTGCGCCGGCGGGGCGCGGGACGTGCGGATCGGCGAAGTTGCCGTCTTCGGTCGCGCCGAGCCACGCCACGCCCTCCTCGGCGTCCTCGCCGAGGGCGTCGCGGAGCTCCGCGGCCGTCCACACGTAGAACTTGCCCTCCTCGCCCTCGCTGTCGGCGTCGAGGGCGCTGAAGAACCCGCCCTCGGGGCCTCGCATCTCGCGCAGCGCCCAGTCGAGGGTCTCGACGCACGTCCGGCGCAGGACGAGGTCCCCGGTCGCCTGGAAGCCGTGGAGGTAGGCCCGGGCGAGCAGCGCGTTGTCGTAGAGCATCTTCTCGAAGTGCGGGACGGTCCAGCGCTCGTCGACGCTGTAGCGCGCGAAGCCGCCGCCCACCTGGTCGAAGATCCCGCCGCCCGCCATCGCATGCAGCGTCATGACGCTCATCGAGCTCTCGCCGAGCCGCAGCAGCAGCTCGATCGTCGACGCCGACGGGAACTTCGGCGCTCCGCTCCAGCCCCCGTTCACGCTGTCGAAGCTCCCCTGCAGGGTCCTGACGACGCGCTCGAAGACGGCGGGGTCGAAGGCGCTCGCCGACGGCTCGAGCACGGCGCCGCCCGAGAGATGCCGGACGATGCGGTCGCTCTGCGCGAGGATGTCGTCGCGCTTGTCGTCCCATGCCTCGGCGACCGCCCGGAGGACCTGCGTCCACGACGGCATGCCGTGCCGGGGCTCGGGCGGGAAGTACGTGCCGCCGTAGAACGGGATCTGCTCCGGCGTGATGAAGACGTTGAGCGGCCAGCCGCCCTGGCCGGTCATCGCCTGCACCGCGTCCATGTAGAGGGCGTCGACGTCGGGCCGCTCCTCCCGGTCCACCTTCACGCAGACGAAGAGCTCGTTCATGACCGCGGCGGTCTCCTCGTCCTCGAAGCACTCGCGCTCCATGACGTGGCACCAGTGGCACGCGCTGTAGCCGATCGAGACGAGGATCGGGCGGTCCTCGTCCCGGGCGCGCCGCAGCGCCTCGTCCCCCCACGGGAGCCAGTCCACCGGGTTCTCCCGGTGCTGCAGGAGGTAGGGAGAGGTCTCGGCGGCGAGCGCGTTGGCCATCGGACGACCGTAGCGCAGGCCGCGGGGCGTTCTCCCGGGCGGCGGCGGGTAGGGTCGCCCCGTGTCCCAACACCGCGAAGTCGTCACCGCGCTCGGCGCCCCCGCCGCGATCGGCCCCTACAACCACGCCGTGCGCAGCGGCGACCTCCTCTTCTGCTCCGGGCAGATCCCGCTCGACCCCGAGACCGGGGAGCTCGTCGGGGCGACGGCGGCCGAGCAGGCGCGCCAGTGCCTCGAGAACCTCGCGCACGTCGTGAGCGCGGCGGGGGCGCAGCTCGCGGACGCGGTCCGCGTGACGGTCTACCTCACCGACATGGACGCCTTCGCGGAGGTCAACGAGATCTACGCCGAGTTCTTCCCGAGCGAGGCGCCGGCCCGCGTCGCGATCGGCGTCGCGGCCCTCCCGAAGGGCGCTCTCGTCGAGGTCGACGCGATCGTCGCGCTGGCGGACTGAGCCGCCGGGCCCGGCGGCGCCCGCACGCCGAGGTCGTCGGCGGGCGGGCGCCGCGGACTCACTTCACGCGGCGGACGACCCGGCCGCGCTTGTCGCGCACCGTGAGCTTCAGCGTGTGGCGGCTCGTGATCCGCCCCGGCCGCAGCGCGCGGTAGGCGAGCCGGATCTGCCGGGTGTCGAGGTCCATCGGGAGGATGAGCGTGAGCTTGCCGCCCTCCCGCGTCTTGAGCCCCGTCTTCGTGAGCGAGCGCTTCTTCTTCCCGACGAGGTGGTAGACGTCGATGCGCGCTCCGACGATGCCCTTCCCGGTCCGACGGTCGCGGAGGCGGCCGCGGATGACGACCCTCTTGCCGTAGCGGCTCGCGTACCGCGCGCGGCGGTTGCGGTCGAAGTAGGCCCGGACCCGCGCGTTGCGCAGCGTGGCGAGCGAGACGGGCTCGCCGTTCGAGGCGCTCGCGACGTTCGGCCGCGGGAACTCGGTGACGTAGGCGGTCGTCGTGTTCCCCGCGGCGTCCTCGACCTCGACCTGGACGGTGTGAGGACCAGGCGGGAGGTCCTTCGCCGACACGGCGATCGGCACGGCGGGGGTGATCGCGGGGCAGGGGACCGGCACCTCGAACTGGTACGGATCGGCGTCGCTCGGCAGCGCGTCGGCGCACGGCCCGGCGCCGAGCGGGGCGACGGCCTTCACCTCGCCGTCGACCTTCACGATCGCGCGGTACACGCCGCCGCCGGCGTCGGCCGCGTCGAAGCGCAGGCGAAGGACCCCGCTGCGCTCCCCGTCGTCGGCGATCTCGAGGCGGGAGACCGTGGGGGGCGCGACATCGCGCAGACCGACGGCGACCTGGGCGACGTCCACGCGCAGCGCGCGCGTGCACTGCTCGTCGCCGCCCTTCGCGCAGACGACCGAGTAGCGCGCCCACGATGCGTCGAGGCCCTGCTTGTCGAGCGGATCGCGCAGCTCCGACGTGCACGGCGAGTCGGCCGCGAGCGCGCACTTCTCGAGGATCGCGCCGTCGGTCGAGAGCTCGTACGTCGCGTCGAGGGTCTCCGTGCTGCGCTGCGCGCCGGTCGTGGCCCGCAGGGAGCCGAGCCGCACGATGCGCGTGCCGGGCGGCGCCTCGAAGCGGATGCGGGCGACGGAGCCGCCGAGGGCGCCGGGGGACAGGGCGGCGGCGAGGGTGCCGCCGGTCGCGCACGAGTTGGAGACGGCGGAGGCGCCGACCTGGCCGATCTGCCAGCCGGTCGCCGCGTTCGGCGTGCCGGCGGGCCCGCGGCAGCCGAAGACGGTGTAGGTGTCGGCGTGGGCGGCGGCGGGGGCGAGGAGGAAGGCGGCGAGCACGGCCAGGAGCGCGCCGCGACGACGGTGGGAGGGAGTCATGAGTCCTTTTCGGGCGGGTGGGGAGGGTGCTGACCCCGGACGCCGTCCATCGCGCCCGCCCGGCCCTCGTGACACGGCGCGCGGACTGGACCCCGCGCGCGTCGCGGTGTATATCGCGAACGCCGGTCGACGGTGCAACGACGCGTGCACATCCGGTGCGACGGGAACGCGCGGCCCTGCGTTTGCGCAGGTCGGGGAGGGGTATGCGCCCGCCATGACCGCCATCACCGACCCCGATACGACCGACCGGCTGCTCGTCGTCGCCGCCGAGGTGCCCGAGCCCGGGATGGTCCGCGAGGCCGCCGGCGACGACGAGGTCGAGGTGCTCATCGTCGCCCCCGCGCTCACCGACTCGGCGGTCCGATTCTGGGTCTCCGACGTCGACGACGCGATCGCCCGGGCGCGCGCGATCGAGGAGGAGGCCGTCACGGAGGCCCGCGCCGAGGGCCTCGACGCGACGGGTGACGTCGGCGAGTCGGAGCCGCTGCAGGCCGCCGAGGACGCCCTCGCGACGTTCCCGGCGAACCGCGTCCTCATCATCACGCACCCGGAGGGCGAGAAGGCCTACGGCGAGGAGGAGCTCGACGCCGCGCGGCAGCGGCTCGGGGTCCCGGTCCGGGTCCAGGTCGCTTCCCGCGAGGACTAGCCCCGGCTCGCTCCTCGTGATGAGGAGCGAGGAGACGCGGGGTCAGCCGCGCTCGCGCAGCTGGGCGCGGCGGATCTTCCCGCTCGCGGTCTTCGGGAGCTCGGAGGCGAACTCGACGATCCGCGGGTACTTGTACGGAGCGGTCTGCTCCTTCACGTGCTCCTTCAGCTCGCCGGCGAGGGCGTCGGAGGGCTCGTGGGCGTCCCGCAGGACGACGACCGCGCGCACGACGCTGCCGCGTTCCTCGTCGGGGGCCGCGACGACGGCCGCCTCGGCGACCGCCGGGTGGGCGACGAGCGCGCTCTCGACCTCGAAGGGCCCGATCCGGTAGCCGCTGCTGATGATGACGTCATCGGTGCGGCCCTCGAAGAAGAGGAATCCGTCCTCGTCCTCGACGACGCGATCGCCGGTGCGCCAGGGCTGCGGGTCGGCGGCCCGATCCGCAGCCGGGAGCGAGCCGTCGTCGCCGAGGTAGCCGAGGAAGAACGTCGGGACGCTCGCCGGGTCGGCGACGAGCTCGCCGTCCTCGATCGAGAGGCGCACGCCGGGGAGCGGGCGGCCCATCGAGCCGGGCCGCACCTCCGACCCCGGCGGGACGCCCGTCATCTGGCCCGTCTCGGTCTGGCCGTACCCGTCGCGGATGACGAGGCCGGTCGCCTCGCGCCACGCGTGGAGGACCTCGGGGTTGAGGGCCTCGCCCGCGGCGACGAGACCGCGGAGGGCCGGGAACGGCGAGAGGGTCGCGCGCTTGGCGATGACGCGGTACTCGGTCGGCGCCATGCAGAGGACGTGCACGTCCTCGCGCGCGAGGATCTCGAGCCGCTCCGCCGGGTCGAACCGCGCGTCGTGCAGCAGCGCGGAGGCGCCGCGGATCCACGGGGCGATGAAGACGTTGCGGGCGGACTTCGACCATCCGCTCGCGGCCGTGCACCACACGAGCTCCCCCGGGGCGGCGGCGAGCCAGTGCTCGGCCTGGACGTGCTGGCCCGTGAGGTAGCGCTGCGCGTGCAGGACCGCCTTGGGCTCGCCGGAGGTCCCGGAGGTGAAGGTGATGAGGCAGGGGTCCGTCGGCGAGAGGTCGACGGCCGGGGCGGGCTCGGCGGCGTACGCCTCCGGGTCGGGGACCGTGATGACGACGGGCGGCTCGGACCCCGGCGCGGCGGGGAGCGCGAGCGCCGCGTCGAGGGCGGCGCGGTTGCGCTCGTCGCAGACGACGACACGGGGCCGCGCGACGTCGAGCCGCAGCCGGAGGTCCTTCGCCCGGAGCTGCTCCGTGCACGGGAGGACGACGGCGCCGGTGCGGAAGCACGCGACCATCGTCTCGACCCACTCGGGACGGTTGCCGATGAGCGTGAGGACGACGTCGCCCCGCCTCGCCCCGCGCTCGAGGAGCGTCCCGGCGAGCCGGGCGGAGCGGTCGGCCACCTCGCCGAAGCAGTGCTCACGCCGCGCCCCGTCGCCGGCGAGCTCGACGAGGGCGAGCCGGTCGGGCGGGGCGCTGTCGACGACGTCGCGGCTGAAGTTCATGCCGGCGAGGAGGCTAGGGGAGATCGCACGTCGCGGGCGGCACGTTGCAGGGGCACGTAAGACCGCCGAGAGACGTGCGAATGGCGGCGCACTTGGGCAGGGTGAGGCGACCCGCCCCGAAAGGAGTCCCATGCCCCTGCGACGTCTCGCCCTCCTCGCAGTCCTCGGTCCCGCTCTCGCCGCGCCCGCGGCGGATGCCCACACGGTCCACACGGTCACCCCCGGCGACACGCTCTGGTCGATCGCCGCCGCGCACAACATCACGACCCGGACGGTCGCGGCGTTCAACGGCCTGCCGGAGGACGCGAGCGTCGTGCTCGGGTCGGAGATCGGCGTGCCGAGCGTCGACGAGGGGCGGGCGGCGCTCGCCTCGTCCGGGACGGCGACGCCCGCGACCGAGAGCGCGGCCGCGACTGGTGGCGGCGGCGCGTCGCTCACGGGCGGCTCCCACGTCGTCCAGCCGGGCGACACGCTCAGCGGCGTCGCGGCGCGCGCCGGCACGACGCCCGCGGCTCTCGCGGAGCTCAACGGCCTGCGTCCCGACGCGCTCCTCATCAGCGGGACGCCGATCCGCCTCCCGGGGGCCGGGACGCCGCCGACGAGCCCCGACCCCGCGGGCGCGCCGACCTCGGCGCCGGAGGCGGCTCCGCCGGCGCCCACGGGTGGTCGCGTCGACGCGGGGACGGTCGCGCGGGTCGCCGAGGAGCACGGCGTCCCCGGCTCGCTCGCCGCGGCGATCGGGTGGCAGGAGAGCGGCTTCAACAACGCGATGGTCTCGTCCGCCAACGCTCGCGGCGTCATGCAGATCATCCCCGGGACGTGGAACTGGATCCAGGCGCATCTCGCCGGGCAGCGGCTCGACGCCTCGTCGCCCTCCGACAACGTCCACGCGGGCGTCATGCTCCTCGGTCATCTGCTGCGTGAGACGGGCGGGGACCAGGCGCTCGCGGCCGCCGGCTACTACCAGGGCCTCGGCTCCGTGCGCGAGCGCGGGATGTACGACGACACCAAGCGCTACGTGGACAACGTCCTGGCGCTCCGGTCACGGTTCGGCGGCTGATCCTTTCCCGCCCGTCCGGGGTATCCTGAGAGGTCGCAGATCGCCGGTCTGCGCCCCCTCACACGACCTCAGCACAAGCAGGAGGCCCGATGGCCATCGCCACTCCCTCGTCGCTCGACCGCACGGACGAGCAGAAGGCGATCTGCGAGATGGTCCGCCAGTTCGCGGACGAGCAGATCATCCCCAACGCCGAGCACTACGACTCGACGGACACCTACCCGGAGCCGATCGTCGAGCAGATGAAGGAGCTCGGCCTCTTCGGGATCACGATCCCGGAGGAGCACGGCGGGCTCGGCCTCGACCTCACGACGTACTGCATGGTCGTCGAGGAGCTCTCGCGCGGCTGGATCTCGATCTCCGGGATCATCAACACGCACTTCATCGGGACCTACCTCCTCATGAAGTTCGGCTCCGAGGAGCAGAAGCAGAAGTACCTGCCCCGCATGGCGACCGGTGAGATCCGCGCCGCCTTCTCGCTCTCCGAGCCCGAGCTCGGCTCCGACGTCCAGGCGATCAAGACGTCGGCGAAGAAGGGCGACGACGGCAAGTGGGAGATCAACGGGCAGAAGATGTGGGTCACGAACGGCCTCATGTCCTCGCTCGTCTTCACGCTCGTGAAGACCGATCCCGACGCCGAGGCGCGTCACAAGGGCATGACGTGCTTCATCTGCGAGAAGGAGTCGGGCGTCTCGGAGAACACCGGCGAGTACGCCGGCTTCACCGTCCCGCCGAAGATCAAGAAGCTCGGCTACAAGGGCGTCGAGTCCACGGAGCTCGTCTTCGACGGCTACAAGTGCCCGGCCGAGAACATCCTCGGCGGTGAGGGCGCGGGCCTCAACAAGGGCTTCGCCCAGATGATGGACGCCCTCGAGGTCGGCCGCGCGAACGTCGCGGCCCGCGGCGTCGGCATCGCCCAGCGCGCTCTCGAGCTCGCCCTCAAGTACTCGCAGGAGCGCAAGACGTTCGGCAAGCCGATCTCCGAGCACCAGGCGATCCAGTTCAAGCTCGCCGACATGGCGACGCAGATCGACGCCGCCCGGATGCTCACGATCCGCGCGGCGCGGCTGAAGGACGCCGGCGAGCGCTCGGATCTCGAGGCCGGCATGGCGAAGCTCTTCGCCTCCGAGTGCGGCCGCTTCTGCGTCGAGGAGTCCTTCCGCATCCACGGCGGCTACGGCTACTCGAAGGAGTACGAGATCGAGCGGCTCTACCGCGACGCCCCGCTGCTCCTCATCGGCGAGGGGACGTCCGAGATCCAGCGCATGGTCATCGGCAAGAAGCTGCTCCAGCGCCACAAGATCTAGGCCTGGTCAGGCCCCCCCGAGGCCTGGCCAGAGCCGCCGCCGCGCTTCCTTCCCGCTCAGCGGGAAGGAAGCGCGGCGCGCTCCTGCGAGCAGGCCGCCCGCACCGGGCAGTCCCGCAGGTGGTCGTTGACGAGCCCGCAGGCCTGCATCGCGGCGTAGACCGTCGTCGGCCCGAGGAACCGGAAGCCCTGCTTCTTCAGCGCCTTCGCGAGCGCCACCGACTCCGGCGACGTCGCCGGCAGGTCGCGCAGGCTCGTCGGCGGCGCGTGTGCGGCCGCCGGGTCGGGCGCGTGCGCCCACACGAGCTCGTCGAGCGTCCGCGGCCCGTCGCGCAGCGCGAGCGTCGCGCGGGCGTTCGCGATCGTCGCCTCGATCTTCGCGCGGTTGCGGATGACCCCCGCGTCGCCGAGGAGGCGGGCGACGTCGGCATCTCCGTAGGCCGCGACGACCTCCGGGTCGAAGCCGCCGAACACCTCGCGGAAGCGGTCGCGCTTGCGGAGCACGGTGAGCCACGAGAGACCCGACTGGAACGCCTCGAGGCAGAGGCGCTCGTAGAGCCCGACCTCGGTCGTCACCGGGCGGCCCCACTCGTCGTCGTGGTAGGCCCCGTAGTCCTCGTGCGGGTCGCCGAAGCAGCGCATCGGCGAACTGTAGGGTCAGGGCATGTCGTCCGACGCCCCCCAGATGATCGAAGCGACCGTCCGCAGCCTCCTCGAGGAGGTGCCGGCGCTCAAGCCCCTCAAGATGGTCATCGGCGTGGACCTCCACGGCCGGGGCGACACCCAGCAGTTCCGGCTCCTCATGCCCGACGTCGAGGTGACGAAGGACATCGGGGCCGACGCGAAGATCCGGGTCGAGATGCGCCGCGACTTCTTCAACGCGATGGTCGAGCACGAGGCGAAGATCGCCGACTGGCAGGAGGCCTTCTACGACGGGAAGGCGAAGGCGACGGGCGTCGACCAGTACATGCGGCTCATCGCGCAGGTCGTCGACAAGCAGCTCGAGCGCAACCGCACGCGCCGCGCCCGTCACTGAGTCACACTCCGTCGCGATGGCGAAGCGACGCAGCCGCAGCGACGCCCGGGTCGTCTACGCGACGACCGACGGCGACCTCCGGAAGGCCCGCGACCCGGGCCTCGCCGCCGCCCGCGAGGGCGACGGCCGCGTCCGCGTCCGTCGCGAGGTCGCCGGCCGGCGCGGCAAGGGCGTGACCACCGTCACCGGCGTCCCGCTCGCCGACGCCGAGCTGAAGGCGCTCGCCGGGAAGCTCAAGAAGCGCTGCGGCGTCGGCGGCTCCGTGAAGGACGGCGTCATCGAGATCCAGGGAGACCACCGCGACCTCGTCGTCGAGATGCTCCGCGCCGACGGCTACGACGTCGTGCTCGCCGGGGGATGAGCGTCGCCGCGCACGCGGCCGCGGTCGGGCTCGCGATCGCCGCGGCCTCCTCCGGCGCGCCGGAGCGTCCGCCGGTCCACTGGGACCCGATCCCCTACGACGACCGGCGCAAGCGCGAGATGCGCTCCTACTCGAAGCGGCACTACGGCACGGCGCACGCGGGGCTCCGCGACCCGAAGGTCATCGTCCAGCACGTCGCGGTCGCGAGGACCTACCGCTCGGTGTGGAACACGTTCGCGTCGAACCGCGCCGATCCGGAGCTCGGCGAGCGGCCGAACGTCTGCAGCCACTTCGTCGTCGACTCGGCCGGCCGGATCCACCAGCTCGTCCCGCTCCGGCTGCGCTGCCGCCACACGGTCGGCCTCAACCACACGGCGATCGGGATCGAGCACACCGGCTTCGAGGACGCCGACGTGCTCGGCAACCGGCGGCAGCTCGCCGCTTCGCTGCGGCTCACGCGCTGGCTGCGCGCCCGGGAGGACATCGACCGCGACGACGTCATCGGGCACAACGAGTCGCTGTCGAGCCCGTACCACCGCGAGCGGGTGGAGCGCCTGCGCAGGCAGACGCACGGGGACTTCACGACGCGGTCGATGCGGGTCTACCGCCGGAAGCTGCGCGCGCTCGAGCGCGGCGACTGAGCCTCGACCCCCCGCGAGGCGCAGGATCGTGCCGCTGGACGACGCGATCCTGCGTCTCGCGGCTCAGTGCTGCTCCTCCGGGCACCAGAACGTCGTCCGCCCGCCGACCTGCGCGCAGCGCAGGGTCGCGCCGCAGCGCGGGCACGCCCCCTCGCGACGGCGGTGCTCGATGAGATCGCCGGTGTGCACGCCGCCGCGCGTGATCGCGCGCCGCGTCGCCCTGCGCAGGATGCGGCGCAGCTCGTCGAGCTCGTCGGCGTCGAGCTCACCGGCGGGCCGCAGAGGGGAGAGGCGGGCCTGCCAGAGCGCCTCGTCGGCGAGCAGGTTCCCGACGCCGGCGATGACCGACTGGTCCATGATGCGCGCCTTCAGCGGGGCGGCCCCCGCGCCGACGCGCTCGCGGAACTCGGGCCGGGTCGCCTCGAGCGCGTCGGGCCCGAGCGCCGTCAGGTCCGGGTCGAGGACGGCTCGGCCGAGGCGGCGCTTGTCGAACAGCACCAGCGCGCCGCCGTCGGCGAACTCGAGCGTGAAGCGCGCCCAGGTCGGGTTCCCGGAGAGCCTCGGATCGGGGTGGCCGCCGGCCTCGAGCGCCTTCTCCTCGGCCGGGCTCAGCGGGTCGCCCGCATGGTCGGCGTGACGGCCGGGAGCGTCATCGGCGCCCTCCGGCGCGAGGACGAGGATGCGGCCCGCCATGCCGAGATGGAGGCCGAGCGAGGGCCCGTCACCCCCGTCGGTCTCGCACCACATCGACTTGCCGATGCGATGCGCCGCGGTGAGCGCGCGGCCGGTGAGCGCGTCGGCGAGCTCACCGGCGGAGTGGGGCCGGCAGACGTAGCTGTCGCGGTCGTCGACCGCGGTGATCTCCCGGTCGAGGGCGCGCGCCTCGATGAGGGCGCGCGCCGCCTCGACCTCGGGCAGCTCGGGCACGAACCGACGGGCGCCCGCCTCGGAGCTAGAGGGCGGCCCCGTCCTCGTACAGCTTGAGCACCTTCACCGCGCCCTCGGGGGACGCGTCGAGGCACAGCCGGCAGAGGACGCACTCGTCGAGCTCGGACTCGTCGATCTGCACGCCGGAGTCCGTCCCCTTGTAGATGTCGACGGGGCAGACCTCCTCGAGCTTCTTCGCGAGCTCGACGTCGCCTGCGACCTCGTCGGAGACCTCGACCGCGATGAACGTGGCGTCCTTCCTCATGCGGCGCTCCTCTCAGCGATGGCCTGCTTCACGAGATCCGGGATCTCCGAGATCTCCTCGGCGACCTGGATCCCCGCCTCGCGCAGGCGGGTGATCTTCTCGGTCGCGGTGTCCTCCTTGCCCTCGACGATCGTGCCCGCGTGCCCGAAGCTCATGCCGGGCATCTCGTCCATGAACTTGCCGGCCATGAACGCGACGATGGGGAGGCGCGAGTCGTTGTCGGCGACCCAGCGGGCGAGCTCGGCCTCCATGCGGCCGCCGGGCTCGGTGTAGATGACGATCGCCTCGGTCTGCTCGTCGGCCTCGAAGAGCGGCATGAGCTCGGCGTACGTCGAGCCGATGATCGCGTCGCCGCCGATCGACACCGCCGTCGACTGGCCGAGGCCCGCCGCCGTGAGCGTCGAGGACATCTCGGTCGTCATGCCGCCGGAGCGGGAGATGACGCCGACGGGGCCGGGCGTGTACGCCTTCGAGGCGTCCTTCGCCGGGCCGCCGATGCCGCCCATCTTGATGACGTCGGGCACGATGATCCCGAGGCAGTTCGGGCCGATGATGCGCGCGCCGCGGAGCGTCGCGAGCTCGACCATCTGGGCGACGTCCCGGCGGGGGATGCGCTCGGTGACGATGACGATGATCTTGATGCCGTTCTCGAGCGCCTCGAAGACGGCGTCCTTCGTGAACGCCGGCGGGACGGTGACGACGGAGCCGTCGATCGGGCCGCCGTGGTGCTCGACGGCCTGCTTGACGGTGTCGAACACGGGGACGCCGTGGACCTCGCGGCCGAGCCGGCCGGGGGTGACGCCGCCGACGATCTTCGCGCCCTTGCCGTAGTCGAGGCACTCGCGGGTGAGGTTGACCGCCTCGCGCCCCGTGATGCCCTGGACGATGAACGTCGTGGTCTCGTCGATGAGGATCGACATCAGGCCGCCGCTCCTTGGATCTTCTCGACCGCGCGCTTCGCGGCCTCGTGCATGGACACCGTGCGGTCGGCGTACTCGACGCCGTACTTGTCGAGGATCTTGTAGCCCTCGTCCTCCCACGCCCCGGGGATGCGGAAGATGGCGATCTTCTCGGCGGGGTCGTAGCCGAGCTCGAGGCAGGCCTTGATGACGCCGCGGGCGACGATGTCGACCCGCGTGTTCGAGACGATCGACATCATCACGGCGATCTTCTCGACGCCCGGCTTCGAGAGGACGAGCTTCGCGAGCCCGCACGCCTTGGACACCGACGGGTTGCCGCCGATCTCGCAGTAGTTCGCGGGGTCGCCGCCGTACTTGCGGACCGCGTCGAAGAGGGTGAGCGAGCCGCCGCCGGCGCCGATGACGAGGCCGAGGTTGCCGTCGAACTCGGTGACGTTGCCGGCGACGCCGCGGTGGCTCGCGGCGTCGACCGCCTCGCCGGCGAGCTCGAACTCCGTGGGCTCGCGCGCCTCGCGCGTCTCGTCGTCGCCGACGCCGAGGTCCTTGAGCAGCGCCTTGTGGCGGCCGCGGGCCTCGTTCTCCATGTCCATGTGGGCGTCGAGGGCGACGAACGTCCCGTCGGAGAGCCGCGCGAGCGGGTTGATCTCGGCGAGCGTCATGTCCTTCTCGACGAAGAGCCGCGCGAGCCGCGTGAGGATCGGGACGAGGCGCGTGAGCGCCGAGCCCGTGACGCCGGTCGAGGCGATGACCTCCTTCGCCTCGTAGTCGCTGAACGGCAGGATGTTCGAGAAGTGCCGGCGCCCCACCTTGTCGGGGTGCTCCTCGGCGACCTGCTCGATGTCGATGCCGCCCATCGGGCTGAAGATCATCACCGGCTTCTTGCGCGTCCCGTCCCAGACGACGCCGGCGTAGTACTCCTGCTCGGCCTCGGCCTTCGGATCGACGAGGATGCCGCGCGGCACGTGCCCGTTGATCTCGAGCTGGAGGATGTCCTTCGCGTGGGCCTCCGCCTCCTCGGGCGTGTCGGCGAACTTCACGCCGCCGGCCTTCATGCGCCCGCCGGAGAGGACCTGCGACTTGATGACGGTGGGGCCGCCGATCCGCGCGGCGATCTCCTTCGCCTCCGCCGCGTCGGTCGTGAACCCGTAGTCCGTCACCGGGATTCCGGCGCGCTTGACGATCTCCCGCGCCTCGTATTCGAAGAACCTCATGGCGACGGGGACCATATTGCGTCGGGCCCGCGAAGCGCGGCCCGCGCGTGGGAGGGGACCGTGCGACGTCGCGCCCGCATGGCGGGCACCGCGTCGCACGGTCCCTCACGCCGCGAGCATCCGACGGATCCGCGAAGCCGTCGCGGCGGCCTCGTCGGGGTGGAGGTCGTCCCAGAGGAGCCGGAGGATCCGGTAGCCGGCGAGCTGGTAGTCGCTGTCGCGGTGCCGGTCGGCACGCATCTCGGCGCGTCGACGGTGGTACGCACGGCCGTCGAGCTCGACGACGAGGCGACGCTCGCGGTAGACGCAGTCCGCGCGATGGCCGGCGACCCGCAGGTTGAGCGCGTCGGGGCGCGGCAACCCGTGGCGGGGGAGGAAGCGGAGGAAGCGGCGCTCGAACTCCGACCGCGAGTGCGCGTCGTCGGCGGCGAGGAGGCGGGCGACGCGCGGCGCGCCGACGCGGTTCGGCGCCCGCCGCTGCGCGTCGCGGATCGCGTCGAGCCGCAGATGCGGAAGCCCGTCGGCGACCGCGCGGAACGCCGGCCAGTCGAGGACGTCGGCGAGGTCGACGATCGTCCTCGGGATCGTCGTGACGGCGAGGTGGCCGGTGCGGAAGACGTCGGCGCGGTCGAGGCGCCTCACCCGGTGCGTCGCGATGCCGTCGCGGCTCCGTCTGGCGGACGTCGTCGTCACGTGCACGGGCGCGGTGCCGCGGCCGCCGATCGCCATGCCGTGGAACGCCGCCGCCGTCGCGTGCGAGAGGACGGCGGTCTCGCCGCACGCCCACTGCGCCGCGAGCCACACGCCTTCGTCGCGGAGGCACGTGTGCCCGAATGCGTAGACCTCGGCATGCAGACGGCTGAGGCGGCGGTCGTCGAGGCGCCTGCCGATGCCGCTCGCCGAGAGCCCCTCGGCGACGAGGTGGTCGTGACGGAGCAGCCCCCACTGGTCGTTCGCGCGCGCGAACAGCCGCTCGTCGGGGACCGTGCGACGTGGTGCCCGCATACCGGGCACGAGGTCGCACGGTCCCCGGTTCGCCCCCGGTCACGAGCGGGGGCGCGCCAGGTCGCTAGAACCCGTACGCCTCGCGCATCTCGTCGTCCTTCTCGGCGAGCATCTTCGCGAGGTCGACCATGACCTTGCACTGCTTCCAGGTCGCGTCGTCCTGCATCTTGCCGTCGATCATGTGGACGCCGCGGCCGTCGGGGATCGCCTC